>NZ_PSWN01000022.1:0-58381 GCF_002932815.1 Rathayibacter sp. AY1B4
TTTCGACTGTCGAGGCCACCGCGTCAAACGCGGACGGCGACACGGCCTGGTTCCTGACGATCCACGGGGACATCAACGCTTCCTGAGGTCGGCGTGACTCCGACACCGGCCACGGCGGCGGCTCGTCCCGTATGGGGATGGTTGACCAACCATCGTCGGCCTGTCGTCACTGCTGGCGTCGTGCGTGCTTCGAGCGTGCGGCCCAGTCGTACGGCAGGTCCTGGGGAGGCCGATCGCCGACGACGGCCGAGAGTGCTCTGAGGTAGTGGTCGCCGGTCCGGACGAGGGCGATGGTTCGGGGTCGGTAGCCGAGCGGCCGTTCGTGCCAGATCGCTTTCGCGTCCACTTCCCAGAGGGAGAGCCAGTTGCGAGTGAGTGCGTAGGGGACGCCCACCCACATCGCGCTGTACTTCTTGCGGCGTTCGATGCTGACCAGGGTCTTCGGGTCGAGGAAGGTGGCCAGCAGCCCCGAGGTGGTGTCGAGATCGATCGCGGGGCGATCGGTGGGCGGGTGAGGGGGCCACTCCGGTCGGGTACGCGAGAATCGTGCTTCCCAGGACCGACTCGGTCGCGCCCGCTCGATCTCCGCGAGACGGACGGCGGCGTACCCGTCGAAGAAGCCGCCGGTCATCGTCTCCGCGAGGAGCGCCCACTTCCGACCCACACCGACGACGAACCCGTCGATCGACCATCGGTTCCCGAACGCGAATCGGACCGTGACATGCGTCTGGTCACGTTGCGCTGTGGTCAGCAGTGCTCGGATCTTCTTCCTAGAGGACACCAGCACAGTCTGCCGACTGAGAGGAGCCGTCGCTTAACCGACCGCGCTCGGCCGCGGCATCCCGGATGGGGGTCGCTGACCGGTCACGTGGGACGTCATGCGACGCGCTCGTCGGGTGGCGCGTCGATTCACTCTTTCCCAGTGAAATGAAGCTCTCCGCCGTTGTGAGCTGCGGCCGTGATGAGGAGGATGACTCCGGCCATGACGATCGCGGCCGGCGCTAGCCAGGCCCAGCCGAGCGCTCGAGATCCTGAGCGCAACCACCACCAGCCCCGTGTCACGCAACCGAGAGCGGCGATGCCGACGCAGGCGAGACCTGACCATCGAGCGAATGCGGTCATTTGCAGGCCGAGGGCTGCGCCACCCCAGATAATCGCCATTGCAACAATGGTCAGGCCGGCCGAAGACAACAGCAGTACAGTCGCAGTGAGATCGAGCTGGTCTCTCGGCGGCGTCTCCATGTAGGGGTTTTCTTCATCGAACTTTGCGCGATAGTGCTCGACCAGAGGGAGCAACTCGAGAGCTTCTTGAGGAAGATCGCGGGAGGGTAGAGCGAGGAATTCGGGCAGATCCTCGTCGCGGACGCCTGCCCCTGCCAGTAGGCGCGCAGCCCTGTCTCGTTCGAAGTCCGAAGTCTCGCCATCCAGAGCGAGCCCCCAGCGTCCTGCTTGGTCAGGGGCGCCGAGCGCACGGTACTTCGCGATCAGCGCGAGCCTGGCCCTCGTGTTCGAGGGGACGCAGCGAACATGCGTGCGCAAGAGCTCGAGAGCGGCCGCACGGCGGCCCTCCTGCCACAGCAGGTCAGCGCGTTCGACCGTCGCCTCTTCATCCATGCGCTCATCGTTGCACCTTGCTCTCGACCAGTTGACGAGCTCCCGAGCCCGCCGTCTCGTATGGGGGTCGTTCACCGCACCACTGCGGCGAGCCGGATGCGCTGTGCTGTGGAGTTGCTTGCTCGATGGCGGCGTTCTCTGATCGCTCGGTGGCGCCGGTCAGCTCCCGATGACGAGGACGCTGGCGGCGGCTTCGATGACGTCGTCGGTGATCGTCTCGAGTTCGTTGATCTTGAGCACGCGGCTGATCTGGGGGAAGAGTCGCTCGAGGAGGCGGAAGTTTCCGCGGGTGATGCGTTCGATCGCGGCGACGGCTTGGGCGTCGGTGAAGTCGTCGGGGTTGAGGGTGCGGCCGAGGTGTTTCCAGTGTCGGTCGAGGACGAAGAGGAGTTCGTCTCGGCCGAGGGCGCGGTAGCGGTGGGAGAAGCCGAGGCGGCTGTAGAGCTGGGGGTAGTGGCGGAAGCGCTGATCGATGCCGGGCATGCCGATCAGGATTATCGCGAGGTGGGTGCGGTCGTGTTCGTCGCGGAGCAGCTCGAGAGCGGTGGGCGTGAGCCGCTCGGCTTCGTCGACGATGAGCATCTCGACCCGCCGAGTGGTGTCGCCGTTGTGCACGCCGGCGACCTTCCCGATGGTGCGGAGGTGCTCATCGATGCAAATGCCGAGGTGAGCCTGCCACTTGCCGATCTCTCGCATGAGGTCCTTGGGTCGCGGCAGTACCTCGGGTGTGTAGAAGACGGTGCGGGAGCGATGCGCGAGCGCGTTGTGTTTCGCGTCGTCCTCGCTCCGTGGGCCCCACGCGGTGAGGTAGGGCTCGAGGGTGTCCCAGTTGGCGTAGCGGCGGGCGGAGTTGGTCTTGCCGACTCCGGCGTCGCCGTGGCAGATGCCGATGGTGCGTTCCTTCTTCACCGCGTTCGCGAACTCGGTGAAGCGGCGGTGTTCCTTGGTGGCGATGAAGGTCTGGGTCATCACTCCTCCTCGTAGGTGCGGAGTCGTTTCTTGCGCGGGGTGGGGTCCGCGAGGTGGGGTTCTTCGCGGTGGGCGACGGTGGGGATGCGGTCGTTGATGGCGCGGCGGAGTTCGTGGCGGCGGGCGCGGCGGGCGGCTTCGATGTCGCGGAGGGTGAGGCGGATGTTGGGGTGGGCTTCGTCGACGGCGACGCAGAGGAAGGTGTCGTGGTCGTAGACGCGGATCTCGGAAACGTCGCGGGGGTCGTAGCGGATGGTGACGGTGTGTCCGACGAACGGGGCGAGGGTGGGCGCGAGGTAGCGCTGCCCCTGGAAGTGGATGCCGTCTCGCTGCACAGTGCGATGGGTCGGGACGGTGAGTAGCAGGCCGTCGAGCTCGTCGAGGGTGTCGGGCATGCGGGGTATCCAGCCGTCCGCGACCCACGCGTCGCGCGGGGTGACACCGAGCTCTTGGTGGGTGCGCTGGTTGTAGGTGGCGATGAAGGCGCCGATCGCCTGGTCCACGCCCGGGAGATCGAGCACGGGCTGCGGGCTGCGGTTCCCGGGGCCGAGGTGGCCGGGAAGGGTCGGGAGGACTTCGGTGTTGATCGTGCCGAAGAATCGCTCGATCTTGCCGCGCCCCTGGGGTCGGCCGACGGTCGAGAAGATGAGCCGCAGGTGCAGCTCGACGGCGGTGCGCTCGAGGTGGTGGCTGGTGAAGTCGGAGCCGTGATCGACGTGCAGCACGTCGGGGATTCAGCACATCGCCCATGCGGGGTCGGTCTTGCGCCAGATCGCCTGGCGCAGCGCGAGGGCGGTGTTCAGTGATGAGGGTGCTCCGGTGAAGAGCATGTAGCCGCAGATCGCGCGGGAGTGATCATCCATCACGGTCGTCAGCCAAGGGCGGTCGGGCTTGCCGTTCGCTCCGACGATGAGGACGTCGAGTTCGGTGTGGTCGGCCTACCAGATCTGATTCGGCCGCTCCGCCCGGCGGCGGAACACCAGCTCGTGGCGGTCGCGATAGGAAGCAGGACCCTCCAACGCGAGAGTGACGAGCGCGGGGTCGAGGGCCTGCACAATCTGCCGGACGGCCGCGTAGCTCGGCGCCGGCCGGCCGTCGCGCAGGCACCCCTCGACGGTGAGGCGATGCAACGTCGCGATCGACGGACGAGGCCGGGTCAGGGCGAGCCCCTCGATGGCGGCGACGGTCGCCGGATCCGTGCGCCGACCGCCCTTGTCCGTCCTCGCAGCGTCATCGAGCCCGGCGAGCCCGTCCCTCCTATAGAGCTGATGCCAGCGCTGCAGCGTCCGCGCGCCGATGCCGCTCTCGCGGGCGAGGGCCGCGAGAGGGACCTGATCTTCGACGTGAAGTCGAAGGATCCGCCACCGCTCGAGGCCGTCCATCAATCGCTACATCGCCGCGCTCTCGCGGGCCGCATGAGCCTGCTGGTGGCGATAGAGCGTCGCGCGACTCCACCCGACGAGACGAGCAGCGTCCTCAGCGGTGCGACCGCGCGCTCGCGCGTCCGCGGCGATCGCGAGCTTGTCCGCGATCACGACCGGATCCGACAGGGGCCGGCCGAACCGGGTCCCGTTCGCGCGGGCGGCCGCGATTCCGGCGTTGACTCGTTCCACGATCAGTTCCCGCTCGTACTCCGCGAGCGTGGCGAGCATGTTCAGCATCAGCCGACCCGTCGACGTCGACGGATCGATGCCGTCCGAGATCGACCGGACCTGCACACCGCGCCCGCGCAGCAGGTTCACCGTGTTCAGCACGTCGATCAGGGAGCGGCCGAGGCGGTCGACTCGCCACACGACCACGGTGTCGCCGTCCTCGGCGTACTCGAGGAGCTTCTTCATCCCGGTCCGCTCGATCGCGGTCTTGCTCCCCGAGGTGACGTCCGCGAAGACGTCGCGCTTCTGCACGCCGGCGGCGACGAGCGCGTCGAGCTGCAACTGCGCGTCCTGACTCGACGTACTCACACGCGTGTACCCGAGAAGCCTCACGACCTCATTCTGACTCGGAAACACCCTCCGCGTCCCCTCCTGAGACGAAACGCGTCAAGACGTCTTTCCGAGACAGTCGACGTCCCGAGAACCTGGACCCGCCGAGCGCGGAACGACCGCCGGACGATGCGTCTCAGAAAGCTACTGCTTTTCCGGACATGCCAAGGGTGGGACCTTTGCAGGGAAACGCCACTCAAAGGAACGCCGCGTAGTTCCACAGACGTTGCTCATGGGCGTGAGATGCTCTCGCTGACGGTGGGGGGACCGATGCAGACCGAGATGTCGTTCCTCATCGATTCGAACGTCATCATCGCGGCCGAGCCGTTCAACGGCGAGCTCGAGGACGCCCACCCCGCGGTGAGTAGTTTCCTGCGACTTGCCGCCCAGAACGGGCATCACGTCTTCGTGCATCCGGCGACGCGGGACGACCTTGCCGAGACGAGCGATCCGGCTCATCGCGCCCAGAACCTGGCCGCGTACGAGAAGTACCTGACCTTGTCCGAGGTGAACGTTTCCGGCGACGTCTGGAACGTCTTTCCCCATCCGGCGGGACCGAATGACCAGCGAGACGCGCGCATTCTCGCTTCCCTGCACGCGGAGGGCGTCCACTTCCTCATCACGAACGACGGCCGACTTCGTAGGCGTGCGGCGAGGCTGGGGCTCGAGCACCGCGTCTTGCGCACCGGTGAGGCAGCGGCACAGCTCGCGGCCTGGCATCCGGACGCGCCTCCGCCACCCCCGATGGTCGACCGTTTGCAGACCAACGAGCTCGAGACGTCCCAGACGTTCTTCAACTCGCTTCGCGAGGACTATCCGGGCTTCGACACCTGGATCGGGAAGGTCAAGAAGGATTCGCTCGCTCGACGCGCATGGGTGATTCGAGACGATCGCTCGCGGTACGAGGCGCTCGCGCTGGTGAAGATGCTGGACGCTCACCCGGTGGACCGAGGCCGCTCAGCGATCAAGCTGTCAACGTTCAAAGTCGGGGATACCGCCGGCGGCAAGCGGTATGGCGAGCTGCTCCTCAAGGCAGTGTTCCGCTGGGCAGCGACCGAACCGGGCCGTCCCGGCGACATGTTCGTTGAAGTCAACACCCGACAGGAGCGGCTCTTAGAGTTCTTGACCGACTTCGGGTTCGCCTACGTCACCGACAAGGGGAGCGACCCGGACGAGCAGATCTGGCTCAAGCACCTGGACCCGCCTACCGTGTCACAGCTGAATGGCCTGGACTTCCACATCGCCTACGGGCCGCCCGCGATCCAGCCGGGCAACCCGATCTTCGTGATCCCGATCACACCCCAGTGGTACGACGACTTGTTCCCCGACGCGACGGTCGTCGGCACGATGGGTGCGACGATGCTCGCCGACACCTTCTTGACGCCGAAGGCGCACGGCAACGCCATCCGGAAGGCGTACCTCTGCCGCAGCCCCACTAAGGAAATCCCTCCGGGGTCGACGCTGCTGTTCTACCGCAGCCAGGGCGGTGTTCGAGGAGACGGCTCGATCGTTGCCGTTGGTGTTGCGGAGCGCTCCCACCGCTCGGCCGATCCGATAGCCACCATCGAACTCTCCTTCAAGCGAACCGTGTACTCAGCCGCCGAGGTCGCCGCGATGCACCAGGACGGGAGAGCTGTTCTAACGATCCTCTTCCGGCAGGACCGGTTCATCGAGCAGCCATGGTCGCTGACCGAACTGGTGGAACGTAGGGTCGTAACGTCATGGCCGCAGTCCGTCGTTCGGGTGAAGGACAAGGAAGGAATCGCATGGGTGCAGCAACAGCTGACCGAGTCGCACTGATGTCGATCCATCAACGCTGGGCAGAGGCAATCGTCGACGGCCGCAAGCGCGTCGAGTTCCGCAAACGACGTCTCGCCGACGACATCCGTACCGTCCTCATTTACGCAACTGCCCCCACGAGCCAGGTCATCGGCCAGTTCACAATCGACGAGATGGTCACCGACACCCCCGCACGGATCTGGGAACGGTTCGGCGCTGTCGGCGTCATCGAGAAGGACGCGTTCTTCGCATACTACGGCGACGCCGTCTCGGCCGTCGCCATCGTCGTAGCAACAGCAGAGCGCTTCCCAGACTCGCTCGCGCTCACCGACTTCAAACCACGACCCGCGGTTCCGCAGTCGTTCATCTACCTTCCTGCGGATGCGCACGAGCTGGCCTCGGCGAGCTGACTCGACATACAAACGCCGCCACTCGGCGCTACGAGTCACAGGGTCAGGCCGTACTTCACCCCGTCCCGTAAGGGGATCGTCGGGCGGACGTTCCCCGGTGGATGGTGGTCAGGAGATCTGCGCGGTTTCGTGCTGCGCCGTGCCCGCGCGGTGTCGAGCTCGGCGCTCGGTGATGAGGAAGACGACGAGGAGGACGACACCGACCAGGATCACGACGATATTGCCGAGTTGGGCGAAGGAGGAGAGGGTGCCGGCGGCGGGATAGGTGCCCTGCATGAAGATGCTGGGGTCGGTGCTGGCGTGCAACAGGATCGGCGCGATGATCGTGCGGGTCACTCGCAGCGCGAGGTACATGCAGAACCCGAAGAAGAACGTGTAGAGCATCTGCAGCAGCGTCGGCAGGAGTGGCTGGCCGATGAAGAGGTTGGTCGCGTGCAGCAAGGCGAACAGAGCGGCGGAGACCATCCCGACGGCGACCTCGGAGCGACCCGACGAGCGCATGATCCGGACGACATATCCGCGGGTAAGGAGTTCTTCGGAGAAGCCGATGACGAGTCCGGCGAGCAGCCAGGCGGCCACCCAGTCGAACCCGGCGGCGGAGTAATCGATGCTCGCGAAGCGCATCACGTTGAAGAGCAGGACCACCGCGATCGCGATCCACATCCAGCCGCCTCCCCGAGGGGTCCGCCGCTCGAAGGTGCGCCGCAGCCAGCCGACGCTCGCGCCGAAGCCGACCAGGATGAGGCTTCCGATCAGGACCGGGACGGTGATGAGGACGATGACGTAGCTCGCGGAGTCCGCGTCTCCGATGAAGGGCACGAACGGTGCCATCAGCAGTGAGGCCGGCTCGTAGATCGCGAGATAGCCGACCGCAAGAATCAGCGCCTTCCACCACCGCCCGTGGTCCCAGAAGCGCGCCCATCCCGACGGTTCCACAGTGCTGTTCATTGCTCATCCCCCTGAATCGAGATCAGTAGACCACATCTGACGACCGCTCGAGGGCGGCCTGCTTCCGTCGAAAAGCGCCGTCGCGTCGGCGTGACCTAGCTCGCGGGAGGCAACGCCGCTCCCTGCGAACTTGCCGTCGTGAGGCATTGGTCCTTGCGCTGCTGGAGCGTTCCGATCGGCGGTACGAGCTGCGACAGCCGCAGTTCTTGAGATTCTCCCTAATCGCTCGCCTCCGACGTGAGGCCCGGGCCGCTTAGCGCTTGTCGAGCGAGTTCCTGAACTGCGGCATCGTCTCTGCCCTACCTTTGACTCGGTATGACGACGGGCGCGAACCTGATCGGCAGTCGTGCTGCGCTACGGTATCGGTGACAGCGCCTAGGGTTCCGGGACGATTCATCGTCCGTCTGGTTCGAGCGGCGCCACGGCTTCCGCCGCCACCGGCGGGCCGTCATCTCAAGGGATAGAAGCCTGGAGGACCCCTGTGTCGTGCCCTCGCGCGACCGGAACGGGTCCTGATGTCTGTCTTCGTCCTCTCCCTCGTCCTCGCTGCGGCCGTCTGCCACGCGGGGTGGAACATCCTCGCCCACAGGGTGAGCGGCCTCGGCCTGCCCTTTCTCTGGTGGGGAGCCGTGACGAGCACGCTGCTGTGGGCGCCAGTGATCCCGTTCACCGGCGGACTCGGCTCGGGCGGCGACGTCCTCACGGGCTTCGCGATCGGAGCGGTGACCTCCGGCGTGCTGCACGTGGTCTACATGCTCGTCCTCCAGCAGGGCTACGCCCGGGGCCGGCTCTCGACCGTCTATGCGACGGCGCGCGGGACGGGGCCTGCGCTCAGCGCGGTGCTCGCGGTCCTGCTGCTGGGTGAGCGGATCTCGCCCGTCGCGATCGTCGGGATCGCGGTGATCGTGGTCGCGGTCATCGGGACCGGGCTGATCGATCCGCGTCCCGCCTCGTCGCGGATGCGGCGCTCCCGGGTCGATCCGAGCATCCTCTTCGGGGTGCTGACCGGTGTCGCGATCGCCGCGTACACGATCTGGGACGCGCACGTCATCCGCACCTGGGAGCTGTCACCGGTCGCGTTCATGGTCGGATGCACGGCGGTCGAGGTTCTGCTGTACGCCCCCGGGCTCCGAGGGCGCCGCGACGACCTCCTCGCGATCGTGCGGAGGCACTGGCCGCGCCTCCTCCTCTTCGGAGTGCTGTCGCCGCTCTCCTACATCCTGATCCTCACCGCCGTCACCATGGCCCCCGTCGCCCTTGTGGCGCCGGTGCGCGAGGTGAGCGTGGTGCTGGTATCGCTGTTCGGCGCGCTCGTGTTGAGGGAGGGCTTCGCGGTGCGCCGCGTCGCCGCGTCGATCGTGGTGGTCGTCGGCGTGCTGCTCCTGGCGATCTGAGTCGCCGGGCCCGCTCAGACGCCGACGGGGCGGATGAAGTGGTCGCCGCCGCGGCGGCGTCCGGTGGCGGAGACCGTGAATCGGACGATGTCGCTGCGGTAGCGGTCGTCGGAGGCCTCGAAGGTCCGGCCGGCGGCGTCGCGCGTGACGCGGTGCAGGCGCAGCACCGGCGAGCCCGGGGCGAGCTCGAGCAGGTGGGCGTCGGTGTCGTCGGCCGCGACGGCGTCGATCTCGTGATCGACCTCGGCCGACTTCCAGCCGCGCGATTCGAGGAACTCGGTGATCGAGACCGTGTCGAGGTCGACGTCGAAGAGGTTGCGGCCCGCGGGCTCGATGAAGGTGAGGCGCTCGAGCATGGTCGGCCGTCCGTCGAGGGCGCGCAGGCGCAGGACGTCGACGACCAGGTCGCCGGGTTCGATCCCGAGCAGTGTCGCCTGGTCGTCGTCGGAGCGGCGGAGCGACACCTGCTGCGTGAGAGCTCCCGGTCGGGCTCCCATGGTGCGCGCCCACCGGGTGAAGGGGATGGAGACGTCGACGGCCTGCTGGGTCTTGCGTTCGATGACGCGGCTCGGCCGGCCCCGTGTCGTCTCGATGAGGCCCTCGTTGCGAAGGGCCGCCAGGGCGTTCCGGATCGGTCCGCGGGACGTGTCCCACTTCGCTGCGAGCTCACCCTCGGTCGGGACTTCGTCGCCCGGGGCGAGGCGCCCGCTCGCGATCGCCTGACGCAGGTCGTCCGCGATCGCTTTGTACATCACCTCTGCCACATAGGCACCTTACGGGCCCGAAGCGAGCAAGGGACGCTGACGAGCCGCGCAGCCGAGGAGTGCGCGGGAATCACTCGGGCAGTCGGTCCCGAAGTTGGGTTAACACGTTATGAACAACGAGCACGTAGGTATACATCACGGCTGGAGATGCGGCAGTGTTCCTGTCGTCCCCTTCGACACCTCTCCTCCTCCTGCTTGAAAGGCGATCATGAAGACCCGCGCACGTATCTCGATCACGACGCTCGCCGTCGCCAGTGCCCTCACCCTCCTGGCCGGCTGCTCCGGCACCTCCACCGCCGCGGGAACGGACTCCGCCGACGCGGGCGCCGGCTACGCCGTCGACTCCGACACCCTGGTCTTCGGTGTGGTCCCCGACTCGGTCGACACCGAGACCAACTACCAGCCGCTGATGGACTACATCGCGCAGGAGACCGGCAAGACCGTCGAGTACAACGAGTCGACCGACTACGCGGCCCTCATCGAGGCGGCCATCGCCGGCCAGGTCGACGTCGCCTCCTTCTCGGGCTTCACCTACGTCACGGCCGTCAACAACGGCGCCGAACTCACCCCGATCTCCTCGATCACCACCGCGGAGGGCCAGGAGCCGGGCTACTACTCCGAGGCGATCGTCCCCAAGGGCAGCACCATCACGGATCTCGCCGGGATGAAGGGCAAGAAGGTCTGCTTCGTCGACCCGTCCTCCACCTCCGGCTACCTCTTCCCCTCCTACAACCTGATCGAGGCGGGCATCGATCCCGAGGCCGACATCACGCCGGTCTTCGCGGGCAAGCACGACGTCAGCGTCCAGAAGGTGGGTGAGGGCGTCGAGTGCGAGGCCGGCTTCGCCGAGGACAGCGAGGTCGAGAAGTCCGACAAGGTCGAGGTCATCGCCAAGACCATGGTCCCCGGTGCTCCGATCGTCGAGTCGGACACCCTCCCCGACGACCTCAAGGAGCAGCTGCGCGAGATCCTCGGCGAGGTCACGATCGACGAGATCATCGCCTCCGGCGTTGAGTCGGCCGACACCGAGGGCTTCCGCAGCGTCTTCTACGCGACCACCCCGGTCGACGACGCCTACTACGACCAGATCCGCGACATCTGCGAGGTCACCAACGCCACGCAGTGCCAGAAGTAGCCGACCGGCGACCCTGACGAACCCGACCTGGAGACTGCCATGACGACGACTTCCGACTCGACGACCGACACGGTGGTCACGATCACCGACGTCACCAAGAGGTTCGGCACCACGACCGCCTTGGACGGTGTGTCGCTCACGGTCCGCCGCGGCGAGATCGTCGTCCTCCTCGGCCTCTCCGGGTCGGGCAAGTCCACCCTCCTGCGCCATCTCGACGCCCTCGAGATCCCCACGAGCGGATCCGTCGCTGTGCTCGGCGAGGAGGTGCCGGCCCTCCGCGGACGACGACTGCGGGAGCTGCGGGGCCGGGTCGGCTTCATTTTCCAGCAGTTCGAGCTCGTGCCGTCGCTGACCGTGCTCGAGAACGTGCTGACCGGCGCCCTCGCCGAGCTGCGCGGCCCGCGCCTGGGACTGTGGAGCTACCCGAAGTCGAAGAAGCTGCGCGCCCTGCAGCACCTCGACCGAGTCGGACTCCTTGAGCGCGCCTACCAGCGCGCCGACACCCTCTCGGGCGGACAGCAGCAGCGCGTCGCCATCGCCCGTGCACTCATGCAGAACCCGAGCATCCTCCTCGCCGACGAGCCGGTCGCCTCCCTCGACCCCGAGTCGAGCGATCAGGTGATGAGCCTCATCCGCGAGATCGCGGCGGAGGAGGGGCTCACGGTGATCTGCAGCCTGCACCAGGTCGACCTCGCCATCTCGTGGGCCGACCGCATCGTCGGCCTCCGTCACGGTGCCGTCGTCCTCGACACCCCCGCCGCCGGCCTCAGCAAGGCCGAGGTGATGGAGATCTACGGTCGCGTCGCCACGACGACCTCCGAGCTGCAGGCCGTGCAGAACGAGCTCCTCACCCCGGAGGCGGCACTGTGACGGCCACGGCCCCTCCGCGCCTGCGCTCCGGGACCCGTCCGGCGGACGTCGCCGAGCGTGCGCCGCGCCCTCGCCGCTCGCCCGAGCGGATCGCCGCGGTCCTCACGCTCGTCGCCCTGGTCGTCGTCTCGATCGGCGCCCTGGTCGAGATCGACATCTCCGTCCCGCGGATGATCCAGTCGCTCTCGAACGCCGAGCGCTTCTTCGTCCGCGTCGGGGCGATCACCTTCCCCGACGCCCCCGAGCTCCTCGCCCTGACCGCGCTGACGCTCGGCCTCGTCCTCACCGGAACGCTCCTCGCCGCGGTCCTCTCGGTCCCGCTCGCGTATCTCGCCGCCTCGAACACCACTCCGGGCAACGGCTGGCGTGCGGCGGCCCGCTTCCTCGGGGTCCTCGCCAGGGCGGTCCCCGATGTGGTGCTGGCGATGGTGTTCGTCCTCCTCTTCTCCCTCGGCTCCCTGCCGGGCATCCTCGCGATCGGCCTGCACTCGGTGGGAATGATCTCGAAGCTGTTCGCAGACGCGATCGAGCAGATCGACGAGGGCCCCCGGCTGGCGATCCGCGCCGCCGGCGGCTCGAAGCTGCAGGAGTTCACCTCCGGTGTCCTGCCGCAGGTCCTCCCCTCCTGGGTCGCGACAGTGCTGCACCGCAACGACATCAACCTGCGCGGCTCCGTGATCCTCGGGTATGTGGGAGTCGCCGGCCTCGGCCTCGAGATGTCGTACGCCTTCAAGTCGCTGCAGTACGGACGCGGCATCGGCATCGCGATCGTCATCTTTGCGCTCTGCGTGGCGATGGAGATCGTCTCGAGCTCCGTCCGCACCGCCATGCTCGGCAAGGGGGCTCCCTCCTCCGGGCCTGTCGACGCGATGATGCGGCGCCTCCGCCGCCGCGATCCGGCGGCACCCTCCGCCCCGCTCGCGGCTGCCACCCCGGAGACGGCGCTGCACCGGCCGTGGACGCCGGCGCGACTCCGCACCGCGATCGCGGGCGTCGTCGCTGTCGCGGCGGTCGTCGGCGGTGTCGTCGTCAGCGACATCACGTGGAGCGACTTCGCGACGTTCTGGGCGCGGATCCCCGCGGTGGCCGTGCAGTTCTGGCCGCCGTCGTTCGGGAGCTACGACACGGCGCAGATGGTCGAGGCCATGCGTGAGACCATCGCGATCGCTCTCGCCGCGACCCTGCTGACGCTCCTCGCGTCGATCGTGATCGGCTCCCTCGCCGCCCGCAACGTGGCACCGAACCCCACCGCGCGCGGCGGATTCCGGCTGCTCCTGGTCGCGGTGCGGGGAGTGCCCGAGCTGATCCTCGCGATCGTGCTCATCGTCATCTCGGGTCTCGGCACCCAGGCCGGCACCATCGCGCTGGCAGTCGGCGGCATCGGACTGCTCGGCAAGCTGATCGCCGACTCCCTCGAGGAGGTCGACGCCGGGCCCGAGCGGGCGCTCACGGCGACCGGCGCCACCCGCTTCCAGGTCTACGCGGGAGCGACCCTGCCGCAGGGCGCGAGAGCGATGCTGGGGCACACCTTCTACCTGCTCGACACGAACATCCGGGCGGCGACACTGCTGGGCATCGTCGGCGGTGGCGGCATCGGCTACTACCTGCTGAACGCCGCGCAGGGCTCGAACTACGCCACCGTGACCGCGATCGTGCTGATGATCCTGGTGACCGTGCTGCTGGTCGAGGGGCTCGCGATGTGGCTGCGCCGGGTGTTCCGATGAGCGGGCGGTACGACGTCGCCGTTGTCGGCTCCGGCATCGTCGGCCTCGGTGCCGCGTACGCCGCCGCGAGACGCGGACTCCGCGTCGTCGTGCTCGACCGGACCGCCGAGCCCGTCGGCGCGACGGTGCGCAACTTCGGGCACCTCTGCTTCACTCCGCAGAGCGGCGAGGCGCTGACCTACAGCCTCGCCGCCCGGGAGGCGTGGCTGCGGCTCGCCCGCGACGCCGGCTTCTGGCTCCGGCAGAACGGCACGCACATCGTCGCCCGGCACGAGGACGAGCTGGCGCTGCTGGCCGCTGCGGCCGAGCGGCCCGCCGTCGGATTCGGCGACGGCACCGAGATCCGCCTGCTCGACGCCCGCGAGACGACCTCCGCCGTCCCCGTCGCTCCCGGCGACGTCGTCGGCGGCGCTGTGCTGCCCTACGACCTGCAGACGGATCCCCGCTCGGCCGCCGCCGCGATCGTGCGGTACCTCGGCGCCCTCGGCGTCGAGTTCCGGATGCGCACCGCCGTCGGGCGCGTCCGCGAGGGCGTCGTCCAGACCAGTCGCGGGGACATCGCGGCCGACACGATCGTGGTCGCCGTCAACCACGACATCGACCAGCTCTTCCCCGAGCTGGCGGAGGCGAACGACGTGCTGCGCTGCTCGCTCGACATGATGCGCGTGGAGCTCCCGCTCGCCGCACCGCTGAGCGCCCCGCTCCTCACCGGCTGGTCGCTGATCCGGTACAGCGGGTTCGCGACCCTGCCCGAGGCCGCCGCCGTGCGGGCGCGTCTGCACGCCGGCCGACCCGATCTCGCGGGGATCGACCTCAACCAGATGTACACCCAGCTGCCCGACGGCTCCGTCGTCGTCGGCGACTCCCACCACCGCTCCGTCAGCCCCGAGCCCTTCCAGCCCGAGACGGTGGCCGACCTGCTCCTCACCGAGACCGAGCGCCTGTTCGGAGCACCCGCACGGGTGATCGAACGGTGGCAGGGCGTGTACGCGAGCGGTCGCGACGAGTTCCTCGTCGCCGAACCGGCCCCGGGCGTGCTCGTCCTGACCGTCACCACGGGCATCGGCATGACGACCGGCCTCGGACTGACCGAGACCGTCCTCGCCGGCCGATTCGACACCACCTCCACCCCCACTCTCGTCACCGCGGAAGGCATCCGATGACCACTCCCACCCCCGCCCCCACGACCCTCGGTCCGGCCCTGACGGGCATCGAGCTCGTCGTGCTGGACATGGCCGGCACCACCGTCACCGACGACGGAGTCGTCGAGCAGGCGTTCCAGCGCGCCGCCGAGCGCACCGGAGTCGCCGACCGCCTGCCCTGGGCGGAGGCTCTCGAGTACGTCCGGCACACCATGGGGCAGTCGAAGATCGACGTCTTCACCCACCTCGCCGGTGGCGACACGGCGGCGGCGGAGCGAGCGACGGCCGCCTTCGAGGACGCCTACGCCGAGCTGATCGCCGAGGGCGCAGCCGCTCCCCTCCCGGGTGCGGAAGACGTCATCCGGTCGCTGCGCGCCTCCGGTATCGCCGTCGCCCTCACCACGGGCTTCGCGCCGGTCACCCGCGACGCGATCCTCGAGGCGCTCGGCTGGGCCGACCTGGTCGACATCGCCCTCTCGCCCGTCGACGCCGGTCGGGGGCGCCCGGCTCCCGACCTGGTGCTCGCCGCGGCCCTGCGCGCAGGAGTCAGCGCGATGAGCGCCGTCGCCGTCGTCGGCGACACCGCGAGCGACGTCCTCTCCGGCCGTGCCGCAGGAGCCGGGCTCGTCGTCGGAGTGCTGTCCGGCGCCCACGACCGCGCGCGGCTCGACGAGGCCGGAGCCGACGCTGTCATCGACAACGTCACCGCCCTGCACTCCCTCACCCTCGCCGGCCGATGACCGTCCTGGCTCGTCCTGCGGGCACCTCCGTCCGGGTCGAGCTGAACCCCTCCGCGACCGCCATGGTGTGGATGGCGGTCGATCGACAACACGAAGCCGTCGCATTCGTCAGCGTCCAGCTCGCGCCCGGCGAAGTGCTCGTGGAGGTGGAGCTGGCCACGATCTGCGGATCCGACGTGCACACCGCACGCGGTCACCGGTCGGCTCCGGCGCCTCTCGTCCTCGGACACGAGCAGGTCGGACGCGTCGTCGCGCTCGGCGCCACGCCCGTCGTTGCCGTCGACGGCTCACCGGTGCGGGTCGGCGACCGCGTACTCTGGTCGATCGCCGCGAGCTGCGGTGACTGCGACCGCTGCCGCTCCGGCAGGAGCCAGAAGTGCCGCACCCTCCGCAAGTACGGACACGAGCGGATCGAGGACCGCTGGGCACTGTCGGGCGGATTCGCGACCCACACCCACCTCCTCGCCGGGACCCCGATCGTCCGCGTGCCCGACGACATCCCCGCGGCGGTGCTGGCGCCGGTCTCCTGCGGCACCGCCACGGCCTTCGCCGCCCTCGCCGCCGCCGAGCAGATCCGCGCCCTCGAGGGCGCGGAGGTGCTCATCAGCGGCGCCGGGCTGATCGGACTGACCGCCACGGCCATGGCGGTCGACCGCGGGGCTTCCGTCACGGTCGTCGACCCCGGCCCCGCTCGCCGGGACCTCGCTCGCCGCTTCGGCGCCGCGCAGGCCCTGGCGCCCGGGACCGCCACGGGCGAGTTCGATGTCGTCCTCGAAGCGTCGGGGTCTGCCGCCGCGGTCGCGACCTCATTCGCATCAGCGGGGATCGGCGGCGTCGTCGTCCTCGTGGGCAGCGTGTCCCCCTCCGAGGCGGTCGCACTCGACCCGGAGCGGGTCGTGCGCTCGCTGCTCACGATCCGCGGTGTGCACAACTACGCACCCCTCCAGCTCGCCGCCGCCACCGACTACGTCATCGATCGCTGGCGGTCCTGGCCCTTCGCCGAGCTGGTCGGCGACACCGTCCCCCTCGACCACCTCGACGACGGCATCCGGCGCGCCGGCGTCGGCGGGCCCGTCCGCATCGCCGTCTCACCCCGCTGACGCCGACCTCGCGCGAGGTCGTTCACCTGCGCAGCTCCCCGCAGGGCCGAATCGATCGCCGCCGCATGAATACGTCCTTAACGTGTATCTATATCTTGCCCTTCCGTACCAGGATAGGTAGATATGTGGGCACCCTGGAGATGCGTGATTCGACACCTCGATCGCGCGGTTCCGTCTCGACGATCCCCTCTGGAGTGGATGATGTCTCTGTTCTCCCGCACGCTCGGTGCTGTCTGCGCGACGGCGGTGGTCGGCGGCGCACTGCTCGCCGCGCCGTCCGCCGCGTCCGCCGCCGGTACCGCCTACAACGGCCTGCCCTCCGGCACGCAGACCGCCAAGACGCTGGTCGTCGGCATCGACGGCGCGTCCTTCGATCAGTTCGACGCCGCCGACATGCCGAATCTCGACGGCCTCCGCGCCGACGGCCTGACCGCCACCAGCAACCTCTACGCCGCGCCCATGTCGGGCACGGTGTCCGGCCCGGGCTGGTCCACGATCGCCACCGGCGTCTGGCCCGACAAGCACAACGTCGTCGACAACAACTTCACCGCCCCGAAGTTCGCGCAGTACCCCGACTACCTGAGCCGGATCGAGGCCGCCGACTCCGCTCGGTCGAGCCTGGTGGTGGCGACCTGGTCGCCGGTCGCGCAGACGATCTTCGGCCCCTCCGTCGATGTGCGCAGCACCGGCGGCGGAGACGTGCAGACCACCTCGACCGCCGTCGACTACCTGCGCAACGGCAACCCCGACAACACCTTCGTCCACCTTGACGAGGTCGACGGAGCCGGCCACTCCGTCGGCACGAACGGTGCGGCCTACGCGACGGCACTCATCCGCGCGGACGCTCAGCTCGGCGAGCTCGTCGCCGCCGTGAAGGCCCGCCCGAGCTACGCCTCGGAGCAGTGGACGATCCTCGTCACGGCCGACCACGGCCACACGCCCACGGGCGGGCACGGCGGGAACACCCTCGCCGAGCGCAAGACCTTCGTCATCGCCGCCGGTCCGGGCATCCCCGCCGGATCGAAGCGCAATGACGTCAAGATCGTCGACATTTCCGCGACCGTCCTAGCCGCGAACGGCATCGCGAAGGACCCGCGCTGGAACCTCGACGGCTCCGCCCTGTCCGCCCTCAAGCCCGATGAGTTCGACACCCTCCGCGGCGTCCTCCAGCCCAAGGTCGACGAGACCCGTCCCGCAGCAGGTCTGCTCGGCTGGACCCACTCAACCCCGGCCGGATGGAGCATCGACAACTCCGCGATGCCCGCCGGCGGGGTCACCGAGTGGGCCGGATGGTCCTTCGCGACCGACTCGTTCTTCACCAGCGTCGAGCCGGGGCAGAAGCGCGAGACGAACGTCCGCTCGCGCGACGTCTTCGCCGTCGCCGACTCCGACGAGTGGGACGACAAGGCCCACGCCGCCGGCCAGTTCGACTCCACGCTCATCAGCCCTGCCTACCCGCTGACCGGGGCCGCGACCGCCACTCTCACCTACGCGACCGACTACGTGATCGACGGCCCGCAGACCGCCGCCGTCTCGGTCAGCTTCGACGGAGCGGCACCCGTCGCCGTGAAGAGCTACACCGCGAACACGAACGCGAACGAGTCCGTCGAGATCGCGGTGCCCGCCGGCGCGCAGAGCGCGCAGTTCCGCTTCCGCTACACCGGTCAGAACAGTGCGTTCTGGACGCTCGACCAGGTCGCTCTCGCGCAGGCCGAGGTGCCGGCACTCAACGTCACGGCGACCGCCGCGACGAAGTGCGTGGCGGGCAAGGCTCTCGTGACGGTGCAGGCGCTGAACGGGAACGGGTTCCCGGTCGCGATGACGGCGACATCCGCTTTCGGCAGCAAGTCGTTCCCCTCGGTCGCAGCGGGCAAGAGCGCGTCCCACGCGTTCTCGACCCGCACCGCGTCGATCCCCGCGGGCGCTGTCTCCGTCACCGCCTCCGCCACCGTCGACGGCGCACCGGCCACCGTCACCGTCTCGGCTCCCTACGCCGCGACGTCCTGCAACTGACATACGACTCTGAAGGAGAAGACACTGTGAACACGAACGGATTCGCGGCCCGCTGCGCCGCCGTCACCCTCGGAGCCGCGCTGCTCACCGCTGTCGCGGGAGCCGCCGTCGCCGACGAGAATTACGGCGATCAGGACGTCGACGTCAACGTCTCGATCGCCGAGCTCACCGAACCGGGAGTCCTCGCGATGACCGTCGCCGGCACCTCGACGGACCTGGCCGAGAACGGCTCGACCGAGCTGGTGCGCCAGTTCACCGGCACCCTGCCCACCGTGACCGTCACCGACACCCGCTCCGCGGACGAGATCCCCGAGGGCGCCGGCTGGTACGTGCTCGGCTCGGCGAGCGAGTTCACCGGCGACGCCGGGCAGGAGCCGATCGGTGCCGACCACTTCGGCTGGACGCCGCGCCTGATCGACGGCGGCGACTCCGGACTCGTCACCGAGGGCGACCAGGTCGACACCGTCCTCGACGACGGTGACGACGCGGTCGGACTCGTCGACCAAGAGCTGCTCGCGCTCGCGCTCGACTCCGGCGCCGTCGCCGAGGAGGGCCAGTGGACCGCGTCCGCCGACCTCTTCCTCCGCACCGACGCCACCGTCGAAGCCGGCGATTACACCGGACAGCTCACCCTCTCGCTGTTCGAGTGATCCATTTGCTGCGGGGGCGCGGTGACACTGCGCCCCCGCAGCTCTCGAAAGGACCAGTGGACATGACCGTCTCGACCCGACCCGCACGAGCGATCGCGGTCGTGCTCGGCGTGTTCTTCTCCGCTCTCCTCGCGGCGCCGGCCGCCGCCGGGGCGCCGACGGACACCGCGATCACCTGGGCGGCCACGCCCGCCTCCAACTCCGGACCCGACGGACGCTCCTGGGTCGAAGCAGAGCTTGATCCCGGCGCGATCCGCTCCGAGCACCTCGCCATCCGCAACCTCGGCGGCGTCGATGCCACGTTCACCCTGAGCGCCGCCGACGGCTACCTGACGCCCTCCGGCCGCTTCAGCATGCTCCCCTCAACGACTTCGTCCATCGCGGCCGGCACGTGGATCGACGTCGCCGACACGGTCACGGTCGCCGCGGGCACGACCGTCGTCGTGCCGTACACGATTACTGTGCCCGCGAACGCCGAACCGGGAGACCACGCGGCGGGCATCGCCGCCTCGATCCGCTCGGAGAGCGCTGAGGGCGACGCCACGAGCGTCGGCGTCGAGAGCCGGATCGGGTTCCGCGTCATGACACACGTCTCGGGCACCGTCTTTCCCGCCCTCGATACCTCCGCGACGGCGGAGTACCAGACGAGGTGGAATCCGCTCCGGCCTGGCCAGATCCATCTGGCCTACACGCTGCGCAACACGGGCAACGTCCGCCTCGCAGTCGCGGCTGCCGTCGAGTACGACGGGCGGCGTATCAGCGCCAACGAGAACGTCGACGGTGTGCTCGTCGAGCTCCTCCCCGGAGACACACGGGTCCTGAACGTTACAGTTCCCGAGGTCTGGCCGCTCGGCGCGGTCGGCCTGCCGCTGGAGGCTAGCTACTCCGCCATCGCTCCGGACGGCGGCTCGACCCCGTCCGACGTCATCACGGACGAGGTCGTGGTGTGGGCGCTTCCGTGGCCGCAGCTGATCGTCGTGGCAGCCGTCGTACTGCTCGTTCTCGGCCTCTTCGGCGGTCGGATCCGACGCGGTCGCGCCCTCACCCGACTGATGGACGAGGCGCGCGAGGCCGGCCGGCGCGAGGCGCGCTCAGAAGGACTCCTCGAGCCGGACAGCGAACCTTCGGGCGTCTCTTTCCCGCGCGTCACGGAGAGCTGATGACGGAGAGTGCGCTTGGAGTCCCGTGCTCACTACGTCAGTGGTGTTCGGACTCGCGCACGTCGTGGGAAGCGTGTGGGCGGGAGTTCCGGCGCCGGCGATCGCGTTCCAGGTCACCTTCCTCGCCATGAACGGCTCCCTCTAATACTGGGTCCGCCGCGCCACCGGCCGTCTCTGGGTCGCGATGGCCGTGCACGCGCTGACCGACTGCGTCCTCTACCTCGCCTCCGGCGCGACCCGCGCCAGCGAAACCCTCACGCAGCAGACCGACCCGGCAGATCAACCTGTGCTCGTCGTGATCCAATTCCTGCTGATCGCTGCCGCCGTCGCTGGCCTCGTCAGCGCTGCCCGCGAAGACCACCGCACCCGGCGCGCCGCCCGCCTCTCCGCTCCCTAACCGGACTCGACCCTCGCGAGCTGCCGACGTCGCAGAGACCGCGGCGCACTCCCCAAGCTTCTGCCGAAGCCGCGCAGCGGCTTACGGCACGGAACGGTGTCAGAACGCCGCCACCGACCGCTGAAGTCCACAGCTGTGCATGGGTGCGGGCGGCAGTGTCCCGTAAGGCCCGCCCGATGGAATGTCCAGTGAGGGGGTGGCTATCGGGACACTGGGGCGGTGATTCAGAAGGCGATGCTGCGCACTCGAGCCGAGGCGCTCGACGACCTCGAGCGGCAGATGCGTTCCGAGGCTGACTTCGCGGGGGAGCGGATCGTGCGGACGGGGAACGGCTTCCGGTTGCAGGAGACGAAGACCTTCACGGTCCAGGTGTGGAAGATGCTGTCTAACTGGCGTCTCGTGGTGATGCTGCCGCACCTGCAGATCGAGGGACCCACGGGTACTGCTACTTCGGCGCCGGTCCTGAGAGCGTGGTGTGCGCGGTCGCCGCTGGTCTGCAGTGGGCGGATCCGATGAACACGGCTCCGGCGTGGTTCGACAAGCAGGCGTTCTGCTTGTCGGTTCGGTCCTTGCGGGGTGGACGGACAAGCGAACGGCTGCTGCAGCGCGTGCTGCAACAGCCGTTCGGACTTCTCCGCGGATCTACGGAGCGAGGATGTAGCTCATGCCGGGCACGTCCTTGACCTGGCGGGTGCCCCACTGGCCGGGGCCGGCGACACCGTTGAGCTCGGTGATGTTGATGTAGAGCCCGTCGGGGTGCTGTTCGATGGAGTCGACCCAGGCGACGTGGCCGTACGTCGCATCTGAGCCTTGGACTCCGGGCTGGAAGACGACGATGCTACGCGCCTGCGCATCGAGGACGGTCGTCCAACCGGTTGCCGCTGCGGTGTCGGTCCATTCATAGGCGTTGCCCTTGAAGGCCGGGTAGAGGCCCGTCGCCTCGTGGAACTTCTCCTTAGCCCCGTAGGTGCACTGAGTGGGGTCCGGGACGGTGTTGGTCGCTTCAGTAGTGCCGACGGTGCGGCCGCTGTCGGCAGTGACGGCTGCTGTCGCGACGGTGTCGGCTTGCGCGGGGGCGGCGGCGAGCGTCGGGACGCCGAGGGCGAGGGTGACGGCGACGATGCCGCCGAGAATCTTGCTGCGCTGGAACGACCGGCCGTGCTGAGTCGTCTGGCTGCCCGTGGTCTTCGTGGTGTCCATGATGTTTCTCCTTCGATGTTTCTCCGGTTCAACTGGTTCCACCCTCCTCCTCGCCGCGAGCGGTGGCGAGGTTGCACATGGACTACGGAGAGGTTGCACATGGACTACGGAGAGGTCGCACATGGACTACGGAAAGGTTGCGCATCGACCACGGCGAGGTTGCACACCGACTACGGAGGACGTCCAAGAAGCACTCAGCTGCGCCTGCGCGTAATCCGCTACTCCAAAGACGTCATTCCGAGGTACATACAGGCGCATAGGTTGTCTCGCATCCCTATGGATTCGAGACGTCTTATTGGTCAGAGAAGCGGAGCTTCCTCACCTGCGCGCTGGTTTGGAGCAGTGAGTCTCAGAACTAGGTAACGCAACTGTTTCCCGCGACTTTCATCAACTGCACTGGTTGCGAGACGCAGCCCGGCCTTTCTTGTGGAGCGGGCGCCTGCGTTGCCGCGCTCAGGCACCGTGACTGGTGTCGCGGGCGAGTGGCTGAGGTCTTCGACGTCGATCGGACCTACACGCCGCGCGCGCAGCAGCTTGGTTGATCTTGACTGCGATCCTCGTGATGACGCCCGTGCTCCTTGTCGGCGAGCTCTTGTGTGCTTGACCGCGGACGACCGTGTCAGAGCAGCTCGAGCAGCTGCGCCTTCTTGCGGTCATACTCCTCCTGAGTGATGGCACCAGAAGTCAGCAGGCCGTGCAGGGAAGTGATCCGCCGCGCTGCGTCGTGACTCGACTCGTCAAGGGGGCCAACGGTGTCTGCATCGATAGGGTTCCTCTTAAGCGACTCGTCGTCCGTAAGCGTTTCAGGGGTTGCCTCAACGGACGAAGCGCGTCGCTCCACCATGAGCGACTCGACTGTCGCTGCGCCGGTCCTTGCTCGGTGGAGGTCCAACGCGAATACGTACTCGCTACCGTAGGCCGTGATCCTCAGTGCTCCGCCCTGAAGGGAGTCGACGGCGTCCACGGCCTCGATATCGCCGACGGGAATCGACGCCTCGACGTCTCGGTGCGTCCACTCGAGGGCGTCGTCGAAGATAGTCACCGTCGCCTTGTCGCGCTTGTCGCCGAACGGGGACGACCACAGCTTCTGATGCGAGGTCACGTTCTGGACATCGACGTCCACGGCCGACGAAGAGGGTTCCCCTGTTGCGGTAGCCGACGCACTCCCGCTTCCTGCGAGTGACACCGCTCGCCGGATCGCCGTATCGAGCCGGCCCCGTACAAGTCCGAGCTCTCCCTGGGAAGTAGGGTCCGTCACTCCGGTGAGCGAGTTGGTCGTCGTGGCGCCGGAGATGGTAGCTACGGCGCCGGATCTTTCGCCGGTGACGGACACCGAGAGGTTGCCGTCCCAATGCCGGTACAAGCTCTTCGCCCGCAACAAGACGAAGCCGGACGTCGAATCGGCGTTCTGCACCGACAAGCGGCACTGCGCCGCTGCCGTCAGCACCGCCCGGAAGACCAACTCCTCTGACGCCCCCGGGAAAGAGATGCGTCCGTTGCTCAGCGCCGAGGAGAAGAAGCCCATTTCTCGATGGTGCCGCTGATCGGCACTCAGCGCCACTGCTCTACCTCGCATACTGCCCCGAGCCGTCGTGCAGAGACTCCTGTCGGGGACGAGGTGATCACGGGCGTCTCGTGCAGAGAGCAATCTGGGACGAGCGGCCGCTCACAACGCCTTCAAATAATGAGGAATACGCATTGATTGCGCGCGGTAAGTTTCGCTCGCTGCTGCCGCAGCCTGTCCTGCTGGGGCTGGCAACAGGCAACGCCGGAACTTCGAGGTGCCGCCAGGCTAGAAGCTGTCGCTCCTGACGAGGAGCTACAGGGGTTGGCGCCGTGGTGACCTCGGCGCACCTCATCGCGAAACATGGTGCAAGACTCACCGCCCTTAGATGCCAGGCCCTTCGGCTCTGGCGCTAGTTGGCGGCGACGGTTGCAGCAACTCGAAGGTAGGCGTACACGGTCTCCCGGCTGATGCCGTACTCCTTCGCCAGCGTCGTCTTCGGCACCCCGGCGGCGGCACGTTCCCGTAGCTCGGCAGTCTGGGCCGGCGAGAGTGAGCGGGCACGTCCGCGGTAAGCGCCGCGCTGCTTAGCGAGGGCGATACCCTCGCGTTGGCGCTCTCGGATGAGTTCGCGCTCGAACTCCGCGAACGCGCCCATCATGTTCAGAAGCAGGTTCGCCATCGCACTGTCCTCTCCCGTGAAGGTCAGCTGCTCCTTGACGAACTCGACCCGGACCCGCTTGTCCGTCAGCCGGCGCACTAGCCGACGCAGGTCCTCGAGGTTCCTCGCAAGCCGGTCCATCGAATGCACGAGCACCGTATCCCCGTCGCGGACGAACCCAATCATCTCTTCGAGCTGCGGACGGTTCACGTCCTTCCCGGAAGCCTTGTCCTCGAACATTCGATCCAGGATCACGCCGTCGAGCTGACGGAGCGTGCTCTGATCCAGCGTGCTCACCCGCACGTACCCGACTCGCTGACCCGTCATGCCGCCTCCGACCCCTATTTGTCCAGTTGAAGTCTAGGAGTTTCAAGGACGAGTGTCAGAAAAAACCGAGAGCGACCCTAGTCGGACGTGGTTCGCGGATCTGTCTGACGTCTAGTTGAGGTGTACCCCAGCTGGACGTGGTCGCGGTCATTCGAGTGCCGTCGGTGCAGAGGCGTCGGAGGTCCTTGATCGTGGTTCAGCGGGGGTTGGATGCGGGGAGCTGAGCTACTCGCTCACTCGAGTCCATTCCCCGTTCTTTAATGTGTGGCGGAACCAGCCGGCGATCGTCTCGGCCTCGTCCGGGTCCTCGAGATCGTAAGTCGGGTATTCGTACGCCAGCACATCCGTGCCCTCGAGGCGCGGGGAGTCGGTCCCGTCGTCGTAGATCTTGGCGTAGACGTCGCCCTCGGAGGAGGAGAGACTGCCGCCGGAGAAAGGCGTCCCGATCAGAACGGGAGTCGCGCCGCTGAGGTCGAGCGCCAGCACCGTCGACATGATCGACGCGCGCCCGGCGCAGCACAGCGCGGCCGGCGTGCCCGTGCACTGGACGACAAGAACGGCGTCGTGTCTGCCGTCCCCGGTGAGATCCGTGGTGCCGACGAGCCGCGTTGCGAGGATGCCCGTCCCACTCTGGCCGTCGTCGAAGTTCTCGCCCTGACCGTCGGACAACTGGATGGGCCGGGACCCTTCCCACTGGGTGCACGCACCGGCGGGGATGAGCAGCTCGCCGACGACGTCCTCGATCGGCCCACGGCTGTCGACGTCGTCGACGACGTATCCGATCATGGCGTTCACGAGTTGCTGCGTGCGCATCAAAGACCCGTGGTAGCACGGCGAATTGCCGCCTTCCATTAGGTCACGACCGACTTCGTCGACCGTTTTCAGCTTCATGTCCCGCAGGAACTGCTCTCCGAGGCTGTGCACTGCGCTGATGGTGTAGCGGCAGCGGGCGCTGTCCCGAGTCGTCGCGCGTGCTGTGGCCGATTCGTGGCCGACGACGACGTCCCCGACGCGGACATCCTCTGTCTGGAGGGGAAGACCGAGGAAGCCCATCCGCGGCATTGTCAGCGTCGTGTCGCCGTAGAGCGCGTGCACGGGCAATTCGGTCGGCCATGGTTTCAACAGACTGAGCTCCGTCGACCCAGTTCGAAGCGCCCGCCCAGCATCTGATTCGAAGGCGCTCGCTTGCGCGGGTAGCCAATCGCACGGGGTCCCGGTGTTCAGTGAGGTGGTCGTCGCGGAACCGCAACTGCTAAGTGCGCTCCGCAGCAGCGCCGAGAAGGCGCGGCTGGCGGTGGCATTGATCGACCCGCCCGAGCCTCCCGCGGAGACGGAACGAGCGATGTCGGATCCGGTGTTCGGCGTTCCGAAGGTGATGACCTGGCTCAGGTCCTTGAGCAGGCCAGGATCCTGGGCCAGTGCTTGGCGCACAGCGAGGCCACCCATGGAGTGCGCGACGACGATCACCTTCTGGCCGGAGTTCTGAGCCAGGCACCGGATCGAGTTCGCGAGCGGTGCCGCGATCTGATCGGACGTGACCCACTGCGCCGACGCGTCGTGATAATCGAAGGTGTAGACGTCGGTATCCCCGAGGTACTGCAGGATGCCGACCACGGTCCGAGAGGATGGGGTGATCGATTCGCCGATCGTGCCAAGGTCGGCCGTGCGCGAGAAGTTGCCGAGCGGCTTTGAGAGGTGTGCTGAGTTCCCGGTCCACCCGTGGACCATCAGCACCGGGACGACTCGGCCCGATTCCGGATCTGGTCTCGCCTCGCCGTCGGCTTCGTAGTCGCTGATCCAGACGTTTGCCTGCTCGAGCCCTCGGGGCGCACAGCCGGCGGAGAGATTCGGGTACGAGTTCTCGGTCGGCGAGGCGACGGCGGGCGGCGTGGCGACGACGAACGCTGCGAGCAGCAGCATGACCAGAGCGACTCGAATGCGTCTCACTGCTGCAACTCGCTCTCGATCGTGCCGTCCAGCTTCCAGACGCCGTTCTCGACGACCATGAATGCGAGGTAGGCCCTCGGGTCCGACTCTCCGGGCACCGTCATCGACATCGCGATCGTGCCTGCCTGATCGTCGGTCGCCACCCAGGTGGAAGAGTCAACGTCGATTGTCGCGCCCGGTGGCACGGCGACGTCCGGTGCGGCCTGAACAGCGGGGCGCAGAGCCTCGGATGCCCCCGCGACAGGATCCTCCGGCAGTGCTCGCAAAGCATCCGCAACGGCTTCTGCTGTCGGGTCGGTCACATCGGGTGATTGAGTCGGCGTCGCGCTGCTCTCGGGGGCGCTGGCCGACGATCCCGGGCCCGACCGCCACTGGAAGGGATCCACCACGAAGGTCGCGCCTGCGCCGATCAGCACGATCGCTCCGATCGTGACCGCGAGGGTGCGGGCCTTCACGCTCGGCACCGCATAGTCGAGACAGGTGCAGAGGTGTGGTGGATGACCTCGTCGAGCCCGAAAAGGGTCAGACGCGGTCCAGGCGTCGAGTGCGATGCGGACGCACCGGCCGTGCGTGATCGCATGCGGTCATTATGTCGACGGGATTCCCGGAGGCACAATGTCGAGTTCGTGCGGCGAGACATCACGTCCTGTGTCTGTGGTCACCAGCGCCGTGCTGTCAGAGCTCGATCTCCGCGATCCGCTGTGCAGAGGGCCCGCTCGTCCCCCCAGCCCAACCGTGTCAGCACCGCGGGCCTACTCGCACAGCGATCCCGCGCGCCATGATCCGGCATCTGCGCCTGCCTACCGATGCGGATGGGGATCCGGTCGCCCAGGTCACGCGTGACTTGGGCGTGTCGCGAGCGACGTTCTACCGCCGCTCCCGCGCGCGCGTCGACGCGGGCCGAGGAGCACTCGGAGCCAGCGACTAGGGCCCGGAGGCTGCGGTCATACCGTCAGTTTCGCAAGTCGTTCTCCGATGCGGGTTCCGTCGCGGTGTTCCTTCGGGCACAGGTTGAGCCAACGCTGGAGGACAGCGATCTCTTCGTCGCGGCGTCCGAGCTTGCGGTAGATAATGGCGGCTTGCTCGGTGTACCAGGGTGCCGGTTCGCGGCCGTCGCGGGAGCCTTCTGCTCCGGCGATCGCTGCTGTGCACAGGACGAGAGCTTCGTCGAGTCGTCCTTCGCGCTTGAGCTGTTTGATCGGCTCGACCAGCTCCAGATAGTGCACTCCGTTCACCATCCCGCGCTGGAAGTCCTTCGCTCGCGCTCCTCCGCCGGCGAGGGCCTCTTTAACCATGGTTCGGGAGGACTGGTGGTGCGCGGCGGCTTTCGCTGGTGATGACAGGGGTGGTCGGTTCGATGCGGACCACTGCCACCGCGCGGGTCCGTCGCCCAGCCATGCCCATGCCTCGGCTCGCAGGCCGGTGGGCAGAAGTTCGGTGAAGATCTGCACTTCGACGACTTCTGACCCGTCCTCGCTCAGCTCGAGCTCCTGCGCGATAAAGCTGGGGAGGTAGCCGATGCGCTCGCCCTCGACATGCACTCCTACGGCGAACGGGTCTGCTCTGTTGTCGGGCTCTCGTTGCAGGGAACCGGACGTCTCGATGTAGCCGCCTTCGGCGGCGTGATGACGTGATGCCAGCGCCGTGATCGCCTCGCGGGCGAAGGTCGTCGTTCCCGTCAGCTGCACCACGCCAAGCTCGATCGTGGTGCTGAGGTTCACGCGAAGTTGAACGCGGTGCGCGAACGGGGACGCGGCGCTCGGCTCCTCCTTCGACGTGGCGTCGTTGGTGCGAGGAGCGGTCCGGCCCAGCAGCCTGTCGAGGAAACCCATACCCGGCATCATCGGGCAAAAAATCCCGAATCTGTACTGCGGCCGGGGTCCCGCTGTCCACCTGTGTGCAGGCCAGCCCCAGCGAGAGCTGGGCTGTGCACAGGTGGTCAGGGGGCGTCCGCCTCGGACGCTGACGCACGCCACGCAAAGAAGGGGAGCATCCAGTCGGATGCTCCCCTTCACTCTTGCCCTGGGCTCAGGCCGTCGCCTCCCGTGCCGCTGCCACTTCGGTGTAGAGCGGGGGCTGGTTGTCGTCCTCGAACATGCCGACCGGTGGCGGCGTGTAGGGCAGCGGATCTCCGACGTCGTTCTCGTCGCGGGAGTCCGCGAACGGCCCGTCCATCGAGAGGAGCACGTTCATGTGCGGGTCGCAGTGGTTGACCCACCAGGTGCTCGGCCCGTCCGTCTCGTCTCGCCGTGCGGCCTCCCACGCCCGCGACAGGGCCTCGATGCGCTGCACCGCCTCCTTGCTTTCCCACCAGGCCGCTTTCCAGCGCATGCCGCCCCCGGAGCCATACGCAATCACCCGGCGGCGGTAGGTGCTGATGAGCTGCTTGCGCACGAACTCATCCGCGGACCCGTAGTGCGTCGTTACTGCCTCCTCGCCTGGCGCCGGAGCGTGCTCTGCGGTGGGTGCGGAGTCCTCGCCGCCGAACGGGTCGAAGTCGTCTGCGGTCATGCTTCCTCGATAACGGCGGTAGTGACGAGGGGCGGCGTCGTCGGTGCGGGCTTGCCCGCTTTGTGGTTCGCGATGGAGGCGTTGATCGACTCCACCAGCGCCTTGGGTCCGTCGAACCAGGGGACGGTGCGCAGAATCGCGGCACGGTTACCGGAGGACATCATCACCGCGCGCCCGATCTTGCGGCCCTTCCTCGGTGTGGGGAGGTTCGCCAGCTCCGCGACGTCGAGGATCAGTTCGCGCTTCAACGCGCTCGTGGTCGAGCGCACACCCTTGTTCATGCTCGCGGAGGTCGTCTCCCGGTCGTAGGTGCCGATCAGGTCGGACACCATGCGCAGGACCCTGAACCGACCCCTTGACAGCACGGTGCTCGGAGCTGAGTGACGCGATGCGCTCACACGCACCGCTCGAGCAAAGGCTCGCTCCCTCCTCCCTCCGCCGTCACACCCAACTAGGAGGTACCACAGGGGCTCGCGGGTATGTAAACGCCCAGCCCCCATGCCCGTCGGCCACCCTTCCCGGCCACAGGGCCACGCCGCCGGGCCTGCGAAGCCCCGCGTTACCTCTTCTAGCGTTCCATAGCGGAACGCAATAAAGTCACTGCCTCGAAGGTAAGTTTCGGCTGGCTGGTATGAATTGCTTGCCCGACCCATTTGATGCCATTCTCATCAGCCTTGATAGACGCGGTTCCAACGGGTTCCGAAAGCTCTTGGGCTGTATCCATACCATGAAGTAGTGCGGCTTCCACTCCTTCGGACGTGAGAAGCTGTTCATGCCACCCGAAAACGTTGGAGGGTCCTCTTCGATATCTATAGAGGATGAAGGCGTCATTAGGTTCCTGTGCCCAGCAGTAAATAAGTTCGATATCACCAGCACGATCTTGCTTTAGGAAGACACGCACTCCTCGCAGGAAGGCGTCGGCTGTATGTTCCGCCTGTGTCATTGCCCAACTCCTCCTAATCGACAGTAGCAGAGGAGAAGAGTAGATTTCTTCTCCTCTGCTACTGACCGAACTTACTCCGTGAACATGATCTCCGGCAGGGGCGCGTAGTCGAACGCGACCTCGGTCACGTCGCTTGCGATCTCTGCCTTCAGCTCCTCTATCTCCGGCGACGCGAGGATCTCGGCCTGCTTCGCTTGTTGGTCCGCCGTGAGCCCTTCCTCCGCAGGCGTGCTCGACCGGCTAAACGGGTTGTCGACACCTGGGTAGTCAATCGAGTACGTCACCCAGTCGGCGCAGCGAGCTTCGCCGCCCTGCTTGCAGTAGAGGGTCTGCATGCCCATCTTTCCGCCGACGGGCCATCCGTAGTACAGGTCGTACGACCGGGGATTGTAGATGCCCAGCAACTCGACCTGCTCGCGGAGCACGCACCTGCCGTCGACGCAGTCGTAGTTGCCCGCGTAGGCCTTGAGATTGTAATTGCCGTTCCCCTGCAGCGTGCTGTTCGTGGAAGCCATCACCTTCTTCATTGCGTTGGTGCTCCAGATGTTGTGCTTGTGGAAAACCTTGTCGAGGCCCCACCCGCGCTCGATGTCTGCATCGTAGAAGCCGCGCCGGATCGGGAAACTCCCATGCGTACTGCTCGACACCGTCGCGAAGGTGTCTGTACTGGGGTAGCCGGCGGGCGGTTGTGCTGCCATCACCGGTCCCGTAGAGACCAGTCCGATTCCGGTGGCTGCGATGCCCGCAATAAGCAGGCTTGCAGCGAAGGAACGGAAACGCTTCATGCGATCCACCTTTAGCTTCTTGTCTCTACTCTCATTGGCACTTCCGAATTCCCTCAATGGCATATCGAACGGCCTTTCATCTGTAGCGTTTTTTCAGACGCGGATTGATCTCCGCGTTTGAAGAAGGCTTGCAGCGAAGTCAGGAACGGTCAAGAGCGGAGCTTCAAGTGGCGGGATAAGTGGCGCGTTCGTGAGCGAGGAGTCTTACTCGGATCTTCGTGAATTCGGCTCTACTTCTTTCTCTCCTCCGCTTTCGCTTGCTTCAGCGCCCTCGGTTGGCGTGGCCGGAAGGGTGGCGGCCAGCGCGCTGGTGAGATCACTTCGGGGGCCGCCCGCAATGCGACTCTGCGTTGGCAGCACACTCCGATCGACCATATGAGTATGTGTCACGTTCCAGGCGTGTGGTGAGAAGATGAAAGGTATGACAGGAGCGAAAAACCGCAGCACACCAGTGAAACCACTCTAAGATCGAGCTCATCGAACGCGAGCCGCGATCGTCGCGGCGGCACGCGAAGTCGTCATCGAGGTGGGTAGAGATCGGGCGACAACCGCCAAGGTGGCGGCTCGCGCCAGCGTCGGCATCGGCACTCTCTACCGGTATTTCGTCGATTTCGCGGATGTGCTCGAGGCTGTTTATGCAGAGGATCCGATCTACGATAGACATCAAGCGGTACTGAGAGCTGCGCACAAGGCGACCGACTCGGAGAGCGCCGAGACCGTCGCGGTGGAAGCTCTTCAAGAACTCATAAAGGAACTCAGGGCTGAGTCGCTTCTCGAAGCCGAGCTGCGTCTTTACACCTGATCTCGGGATCGTGCGAGCAACCCGCGGTGTCCGCTCGCATCGCAGAAGGCCTTCGTTTGTTCAGCGAGCGCACGCATCGGATGCCTCGCCACGAGGGACCATCAGCGCTCGCCGCCCGACCGCTCCCCGAACTCCACGAGCTTCGCGAACAGGTCCTCGATCAGCCAGCGGGTGTCGAACGCCTCGCAGACCCGGATCGTGTGCGGTCCTGCGTCGGGCAGGAGCTCGCCGTCCGCGGAGAACCGCGGTGCGCGGCGCTCCCGCCAGCGTCCGCCGGCGGGGTTCATCACGGCGCCGATGGCCGGGCTGTCGCCCAGCGACCGGAAGTCGAGCGGCCCGTACGGGATGGTCTCGTTGAACGCGATCAGCTGGTCCACGAGGTAGTCCCCGAGCGGGCTCGTGCCGCGCAGCCGGGTCCGCAGCTCGGCGTGCCCGACTCCGACTCCGGAGTACACGGGCATCGGGATCTGCCACAGGGCGATGCCCGACTCGAGGACGCGGTTCGCGGCGTCGACGTCGTTGATCAGGTTGAACTCGGGGCTGTAGGCGGGGATCTCATCGTAGGGCGGGCCGCCGACCCAGACGACCACGACGTCGCGGGAGGCGATCGACGGCTCGAGCAGCAGGGCGGCGGCGACGTCGGTCAGCGGCCCGAGCACGGCGATCCACAGTCGGCCGGCGTCGCGCAGCGCCTCCGCGACGATCAGGCGGGCGCCGTCCGACGCCTCGGCGGGCAGGGCCGACTCGGCGCCGTCGACGACGGTCACCGTCGCTCCCGCCAACTCCACGATGCGGTCGATCTCGGCGCGCGACTCCGGCATGCTCCCCGGCCGGCCGAAGTGCGCCGCCACCAGACCGCGGACGTCGAGGGTGTCGGTCAGCAGCGCCTGGACGATCGCGAACTGGTCGTCGGCCTCGTTCGCGGCGTCGGTGCTGACGATCAGGCGGTGCGGGGGAGGCGGGGTCATGCGGACTCGCGCTGCACGAGGGTCGTCGCGAGGATCGGCTGCCGGTCGACGGGGCGGCCCTGCACGACGGCGACGACGGTCTCGGCGGCGACGCGGCCCATGTCCTCCAGGGGCTGGCGGATGGTCGTGAGGGTCGGATCCGAGGTGGTCGCGATGACGACGTCGTCGAAGCCGATCACGGAGACGTCGGCGGGGACGCGGCGGCCGGACGCCTGCAGGACACGGATCGCGCCGTTGGCCATCAGGTCGGAGGAGGCGAAGACGCCGTCGAGGTCGGGGTGGCGCTGCAGGAGGCGGGCCATCGCGGCGGAACCGCTCTCGAGGGTGAAGGCGCCGTGCACGATCGGGCTGGAGTCGAGGCCGAGCTCGGTCAGCTCGTCGCGCCAGCCGCGGATACGGTCGCGGGCGGGCTCCATGTCGTGCGGGCCGGCGATGATGCCCAGGTGCCGGCGGCCGGAGTCGGCGAGCGCGCGGGCGGCGAGGCGGCCGCCTCCGTAGTTGTCGGAGTCGATGACGATCGCGTCCTCGGGCAGGGCGACCCGCGGGCGGCCGACCCAGGCGATCGGCACGGGGGAGTCGGCCAGCGCCTGGGCGAGGTGGGTGATCTCGTGCTGGAGGATCACGATCGCGCCGTCGACGGCCCGCGAGCGGAGGAAGCGGGGGATGCGGTCGCTGTCGTCGTGGTCGGCGGGCAGCAGCACGGGCTGCACCTCGCCGGCGTAGAGGCCCTTCGCGGCGCCCTTCAGCACCGAGGTGAAGAACGTCCCGGTGAGGCTGTCGAGCTCGTTGAAGGCGACGATCAGTGCGATGGCCCCGGCCCGCCCGCCGCGGAGCATCCGGGCTGCGCTGTTCGCCTCGTAGCCGAGGGACTTCGCGGCGCGCTCGACCGCGGCGGTCATCCGGACGTCGACATTGGTGCCGCCTGCGAGCACCCGGGCGGCGGTGGCGCGCGAGACGCCCGCGGCCTGGGCGACGTCCACCAGCGTGGGTCGAGTCATGCTGCTTCCTTCTGCGAGGGGAGGTTCCGGCTTCCGCGCCTCCCCGCGGAGCACGGTGGGGAGAACGTCGGAGTGAAGACTCGCACGGGGCGGCGGGCGGCCGTCCGGAACTGCTCGATTTGCGAAACTTCCCTTTGATACTAGGCGGAGATCGTTATCTCGCGGAGACCGGTTCTCGCTTGCAACGTGCTCGCGGGCGGGTTAGGTTGGCCGCCAAGAGATCGTTCTCTGAGGCCTGCCCTCACCGAAACCCTGCGAATCCCCAACGAAGAGGAATTGTCGTGAAAAGAAGCCTGACGGCCGTAGCCGCCGCAGCAGCAGTAGTCGCGCTCACCCTGACCGGGTGCTCGTCCGGAGGGGGAGGAGGCGCCTCGGACGACCCGAACGCCGAAGCCACCTTCTGGTCCTTCACCGGCATCAACGCCAAGGACAGCGTCGACGAGTACCTCGCGAAGATGCCCGACGCGAAGATCAAGCTCTCCGAGGTCGGCAGCACGACCGAGACCGCCACCGCCCTCACCGCGGCCCTCGCCGGCGGCAAGGTGCCCGACCTGGTCATGATCCAGAACGACGACCTGCCCCAGTTCGTCGCCAACAGCTCGAACTTCCTCGACCTGCGCACCCTCGGCGGCGACGACGTCGCCTCCACCTACCTCCCGTGGGCCGCCTCCGCCGCGACCGCCGATGACGGCTCCGTCGTGGGCGTCCCGACCGACGTCGGCGGACTGGGCTTCGCCTACCGCGCCGACCTCTTCGAGCAGGCCGGCCTGCCGACCGAGCCCGACCAGGTCGCCGAGCTCTGGAAGGACTGGCCGTCCTTCATCGAGACCGGCAAGAAGTACACCGAGGCGACCGGCAAGCCGTTCGTCGACAACATCGAGACCAGCGTCTTCTTCTCGACCGTCAACCAGGTCTCGGAGAAGTACTACTCGCCCGACGGCGAGCTGGTCTACGACACCAACCCGCAGGTGAAGGACGCGTTCCAGGTCGCCGTGGACACCAAGGACGCCGGCATCAGCGCCGGCATCGCCGCCTGGTCCTCGGGCTGGGCCCCGGGCCGCGCGAACGGCGCCTTCGCCGTGACGATCGCCCCCTCGTGGATCCTCGCCGGCATCAAGACCGACGCCCCCGACACCGCCGGCAACTGGCGCGTCACCAGCGTCCCCGGCATCGGCGGCAACTGGGGCGGCAGCGTCATCGCCATCCCCGCCCGCGCCGAGCACCCCGAGGCCGCCTGGCAGTACATCAAGACGATGATGTCGGCCGAGGGCCAGACCGACCACTTCAAGGCCTCGGGCACGCTGCCCGCCGCCACCGAGGCGGTCGCCAGCGAAGAGGTCCAGTCGTACACCGACCCGTTCTTCGGCGACTCGAAGATCGGCGAGGTCATGGCCACCTCCGTCGAGCAGTTCCCGTCCTTCTACAACGGACCGGACACCACCCCCATCAACGGGGCGCTCCTCAACACCCTCGTCGAGCTGGAGGCCGGCAACGTCACCTCCGACAAGGCGTGGTCGACCGCACTCGACACGGCCAAGCAGGCCATCGGCGGCTGATCGCCCCACCCACCCGAGCGGCCCGGCGCCTCGCGCGCCGGGCCCCTCCCCCCTTTCTCGACGGAGGTACTCCCGTGTCAACGGTGACAGCAGCACCACCCCGCAAGCAGCGCAAGCAGCCCAGCGCGCCGGTCCAGAAGGCCGCGCGGATCCGCAACTCCCTCTCGGAGCGGATCGCCCCCTACGCGTACGTCGCGCCCTTCTTCATCATCTTCATCGTCTTCGGGCTCTTCCCGCTCCTGTTCACGTTCTACGTCTCGCTCTTCGACTGGAACCCGATCGGCGAGCAGACCTTCGTCGGCATCGCGAACTTCCAGCAGCTCTTCGCCGACTCCCGGTTCTGGAACGCGCTGGTCAACACCTTCGGCATCTTCATCATCTCGACGGTGCCCCAGCTGCTGTTCGCCCTCTTCCTCGCGCACCTGCTGAACCACGCCCGCCTCCGCTGGGCGAACTTCTTCCGCATGGCGCTGCTGGTGCCGTACATCACCTCCGTCGCGGCGACCGCGATCGTGTTCGCGCAGATCTTCGACAAGAACTTCGGCCTGATCAACTGGTTCCTCGGCATCTTCGGACTGCCGTCGATCAACTTCCTCGCCACGAACTACGGCTCCTGGATCGTCATCTCGACGATGGTCTTCTGGCGCTGGTTCGGCTACAACACGCTCCTCTACCTGGCGGGCCTGCAGTCGCTGCCCCGCGAGATGTTCGAGGCGGCCTCCGTCGACGGCGCGTCCAGCTGGCAGCAGTTCCGCCACCTGACGATCCCGGCGCTGCGCCCGATCATCGTCTTCACCGTGATCATGTCGACCATCGGCGGTCTGCAGATCTTCACGGAGGCGCTCCTGGTGGCTCCCGAATCGGGCCTCACCTGCGGCGCCGGCCGGCAGTGCCAGACGCTGGCGCTCTTCCTCTACGAGCAGGGCTTCGGCCAGTTCAAGTTCGGCTACGGATCCGCCATCGGCGTCGTGCTGTTCGTGATCGTGGTCCTCGTCTCCCTCCTCAACTTCTACCTCTCCACCCGCACCCGGAAGGAGGCCGTCTGATGTCGGATGTGATCGACCAGGCCGTCCCGCAGACGCTGGCCCCCACGGTCCAGAAGGCACAGCTGCCGAAGCGGCGCGGGAAGGGCGGCGGAGTCGGCTGGCCGACCTACGTCTTCCTCGTGATCGCGGTGCTCGTCTCGATCTTCCCGCTCTACTACATGTTCGTCGTCGCGTCGGTCGGAGCGACCGCCGTCACGTCGATCCCGCCGCGCCTGTACCCGGGCACGAACTTCATGGCGATCGCCGAGAAGGTGTTCGACACCGTCCCGTTCATCGCCTCGATGCTGAACAGCCTCATCGTGTCGCTGAGCATCGCCGTCATCTCGGCGATCCTCTGCGCGATGGCCGGCTTCGCCTTCGCGAAGCTGCAGTTCCCGGGCCGCAACGTGCTGTTCCTCATCGTGCTGCTGACCATGACGGTGCCGGCGCAGCTGAGCATCATCCCGCAGTACCTGATCGTCTCGGCGCTCGACTGGGTCGACACCCTCCAGGCGATCATCGTGCCGGGCCTGGCCAGCGCCTTCGGCATCTTCTGGATGCGGCAGCACATGTCCACGACGGTCAGCGACGAGCTGATCCAGGCGGCCCGCATCGACGGCGCCAACTCGTGGCAGCTGTTCTGGCGCATCGCCTTCCCGGTGGTCCGCCCCGCGGCGTTCGTCCTCGGACTGATCACGTTCACCGCGGTCTGGAACGACTTCATGTGGCCGTTCATCGTCCTCAAGTCGCCGGAGCTGTTCACGGTGCAGATCGCGCTGAAGCAGCTGCAGGCCAACCGCTCGATCGACGTCGCCCTGGCGATGGGCGGATCGTTCATGGCCACCCTCCCGCTGCTGATCGCGTTCTTCTTCGTCGGCCGCCGGATGGTGTCCGGGATCATGGACGGGGCGTTCAAGGGCTGATGCACGACGCTTCCCCAGCACTGCCCGGGACGGACGCCGCGCGTCCTCCCGGGCGGGACTGGCGGGACCGCGCTCTGCCTCCGGCCGAGCGCGCCCGCCTCCTGACCCAGGAACTCACCCTCGAGGAGAAGGCGGCGCAGCTCGGCTCCGTCTGGCTCACCGACTCCGCCGACGACTTCGCTCCGAAGCTCGACGACGGGCCCGCCGCGGGCGACGACCTCTTGACCGGCGGCCTCGGCCAGCTGACCCGCGTGTTCGGCACCGAGCCGGTCACCGTCCCGGAGGGCGTCCGTCGGCTCCGCGAGCTGCAGGAGCGCGTGGTCGCCGGCAGCCGCCTCGGCATCCCGGCCATCGCGCACGAGGAGTGCCTCACCGGCCTGGCCGCGTACGGCGCGACCGCGTTCCCCACTCCGCTCGCCTGGGCGGCCACCTTCCACGAGGAGCTCGTGGGCGAGATGGCGGAGGCGATCGGCTCGGACATGCGCGCCCTCGGCATCCACCAGGGCCTCGCCCCGGTCGTCGACGTCGTGAAGGACTACCGCTGGGGCCGCGTCGAGGAGACCCTCGGCGAGGACCCGTACCTGGTCTCGCAGCTCGGCGCCGCCTACGTGGCGGGGCTGGAGGGGACCGGTGTCGTCGCGACGCTGAAGCACTTCGCCGGGTACGCCGCCTCCCGCGGCGCCCGCAACCACGGACCCGTGAGCATGGGACCGCGCGAGCTCGCCGACACGGTGCTGCCTCCGTTCGAGGCCGCCCTGCGGCACGGCGGAGCCCGCAGCGTGATGACCTCGTACACCGACATCGACGGCGTACCCAGCAGCGCCAGCCGGCACCTGCTGACGACGCTGCTCCGCGACCGCTGGGGCTTCGAGGGCACGGTCGTCGCCGACTACTGGGCGGTGCCGTTCCTCCAGGCCATGCACCACGTGGCGGTCGACGCGGCCGACGCGGGGCGCCTGGCGCTGCACGCCGGGGTCGACGTCGAGCTGCCGCAGACGGCGGCGTACGGCGAGCTGCCGCGCCTGATCCGCGAGGGCGTCGTCGACGAGGCCGACCTCGACCGCTCCGTGGCCAGGCACCTGCGCCACAAGTTCGAGGCGGGCCTGCTCGACGGCGGCCCGCTGGTGCCCGACGGGGCCGAGGAGGTCGACCTCGACAGCGCCCGCAACCGCGCGATCTCGTCGCGGATCGCGGAGGAGTCGGTCGTGCTGCTGCGCGACGAGGACGTCGCGGGGCTGCTGTCCTCCGGCTCGCTCGCCGTCGTGGGACCGGCCGCGGACCAGTTCCGCAGCCTGGTCGGCTGCTACGCGTTCCCCAACCACGTGCTCTCCAAGCACCCCGGGCACGACCTCGGCCTGTCGATCCCGACCGTGCTGACGGCGCTGCAGGAGGAGTTCGGAGCGTCGCGCGTGCGCTTCGCGGAGGGTGGCTCGATCACCTCCGCGTCGACCGCCGGCGTGCAGGAGGCGGTGGACCTCGTCCGCGGCTCCGATGCGGCGGTCGTCGTGGTCGGCGACATCGCCGGGCTCTTCGGCGACGGCACCTCGGGCGAGGGCTGCGACGCGGCCGACCTCCGCCTCCCCGGAGCGCAGGAGCCGCTGGTGACGGCCGTGCTCGAGACCGGCGTGCCCACCGTGGTGGTCGTCCTCTCGGGCCGGCCCTACGCGCTCGGGGCGTTCGGAGCGGCGCGCGGACTCGTGCAGGCGTTCTTCCCGGGAGCGGACGGGGCGGCCGCGGTCGCCGGGGTGCTCTCGGGCCGCGTGGCTCCGACCGGGCGCCTGCCCGTGCAGATCCCGCGGCTCCCGTCCGCGTCGACCACGTACCTGCAGCCGTCGCTCGGGCTCTCGAACCCCGGGATCACGGCGCTGGACGCGACTCCGCTCTACCCGTTCGGCTACGGGCTGACCCGCGGCGCGGTGACGTACACGGAGCTGGCGACGGCGGCGGAGCTGCCGGTCGGCGGATCGCTCGACGTGGCGGTATCGCTCCGGAACGACGGCGCCGACACGGTCGAGGTGGTGCAGCTCTACGCGGGCTATCCGACGTCTGCGGTGGTGCGGCCGGTCGCGCAGCTGATCGGCTTCGCGCGCGTGCCGATCGCGGCGGGCGAGACGCTGACGGTGCACTTCCACGTCGACGCGGCCCGGCTCGCGGTGACGGGGGAGGACGGCCGGCTCGCCGTGGACCCGGGGCCGCTGCGGCTGACGGCCGGCGCCTCGGCGGCGGACGCGGCAGTGACGGCGGAGGTATCGATCACGGGGGAGCGGCGGCTGCTCGCCGAGCGGGCGCTGCGGACCCCCTGGTCGGTGGCGCGAGGCTGAGCGGTCGGCGCCTCAGGGGGAGGCGCCGGCCGCTCGCGGGGGCGGGCCGGTGGTGCCGGCTCGCGAGTCCGCAGAAGTCGCGGTGCTCGAGCGCGAGACCTGCGACTTCTGCGGGGTCGGCGGCCGGGAGCGCGACGGCCGCGTAGCACCGGAGGCGCACAGCGCAAGGGGCCCGCGCGAGCCGGAGGCCCGGCCTAGCGTGGAAGGAGCGGCGCCGCCGGTGGCGGCCCGCGGAGAAGACCGATGCAGAGGAGAGTCATGCCCGCCCTGACCGACACGTTCACGCTGTCCAACGGAGTCGCCATCCCGAAGATCGGGTTCGGCACCTGGCAGATCCCCGACGGCCCCGAGGCCTACGACGCGACGACCGCCGCGCTCGAGGCCGGCTACCGCCACATCGACACCGCCCGCGCCTACGGCAACGAGGCGAGCGTCGCCCGGGCCCTGCGCGACAGCGGCGTCCCGCGCGACGAGGTGTTCATCACCACCAAGCTCCCGGCCGAGGTGAAGGACTACGAGGGCGCGAAGGCGAGCTTCGAGACCACCATGGCGGCGCTCGAGCTCGACCACGTCGACCTGTACCTCATCCACGCCCCGTGGCCCTGGCAGGACATGGGCTCCGACCACCGCGAGGGCAACATCGCGGCGTGGAAGGCGATGGAGGAGATCCTCGAGGCCGGTCGCTCGCGCGCCATCGGCGTCTCGAACTTCCAGGTCGCCGATCTGGAGTCGCTGATCGCGGCGACCGACGTGGTGCCGCACGCCAACCAGATCCGCTGGTTCGTCGGCAACACCCAGGACGAGACGACCGCGTACTGCAAGGAGCACGGCATCCTCGTGGAGGGCTACTCGCCGCTCGCGACGGGCGGCCTGCTCGACAACTCCGACATCGGCGAGATCGCCGCGAAGTACGACAAGTCGGTGGCGCAGCTCTGCATCCGCTACCTGCTCGAGAAGGACGTGCTGCCGCTGCCGAAGTCGACGACGCCCTCGCGCATCGTCGAGAACGCCGACGTCGACTTCGAGATCTCGTCCGAGGACCTCGCGCACCTCGACTCGCTCGTCGACACGGAGTCCTGACCCGCGGGCGCCTGCTCCTGACGGTCCGGAGGCCGTCGCACTCGAGCTCGAGTGCGGCGGCCTCCTGCGTCTCTTCGCGTCCGCCGCCGCCTCCGCTCGCGAGTGTGCAGGAGTTGTCGCAGTGGGCGTCGAGTGCGACAAGTCCTGGCTTCTCGCCGGACTCCTCCGATCGCGGTTCCGCGAGTGCGCAGGAGTTGTCGCAGTCGGTCTCGAGTGCGAGAACTCCTGGAGTCTCGGGGTGCTCGGCACAGGAGCGACGGGCGTCCGGCGTCCCGAGGCCGGTCGCGAGTGCGCAGGAGTTGTCGCAGTGGGCGTCGAGTGCGACAAGTCCTGGCTTCTCGCCGAGCCGAGGCGAGGGGCGAGGCGGGGCGGGGCGGGCCCGCCCGCCCCGGCCGGTGCCCGCGCGTCAGGCCAGGCGCAGCAGGCGGCAGCCGTGCGGCTCGAGCTCGAGCTCGACGGCGCCGCCGACGATCGGCAGCTCGGCGCCGCTCCACACATCGACGGCCGAGGCTGCGCCGGAGCAGCCCAGGTCGGCCAGGTGCGCCGAGTAGGACCGCGCCGACGAGCCCAGCCAGAACACTCCGCGCCACTGCTCGTCGCCGCGCCACGCCGACCACACCACCAGGTCGCCGTCGCGGACGATCTCGCGGCTGCCGTCGCTGCCGAGCAGCGCGAGGACGTCGTCGTTCGTCAGCAGCGCCAGGGTGTCGGCGGGCGTGTCCGGGAGGTGCCCGCCCATCATCAGCGGCGAGCGGAGCAGGCACCACAGCGTCACGAGCGTCCGCTGCTCCGCGGGCGTGAACCGCGAGAGCCGGTCCTCGCCCACGTGCGCGCGCACGCCGATCCGCCCCAGCGGCAGCATGTCGGCGTCGGCCCAGGCGCCGGGGCGCTGGTGCGGCGCCCAGCGCGCGGCCCGCTGGAACTGCTCGTGCAGGTGCGCCCAGTCGTCCCAGAAGTCGTCCGAGATCCGCCACATCTGCGCGGTCGAGCGCAGCAGCTCGAGGTTCTCGAGCGAGAGCTGCTTGCCGGGCGAGAGGCTCAGCACCATCGGGCGGCCGGTCGCGTCGATCGCGCGGGAGAGGGCGGCGATCTCCTCCGCCTGGATCGGCGGGTAGAGCACGTCGTCGAGCTTCACGAAGTCGACGCCCCACGAGGCCAGCTGCGCCATCACGGAGTCGTAGTACTGCTGCGCGCCGGTCGCGCTCATGTCGACGCCGTAGTTGTCGGGGTTCCACGGGCAGACGTTCCCGCGGTCGGCGATGTCGGCGCAGGTCGCCTCCGCCCCGAGCACCGGCAGGCCGAGCTCGACGGCCCGCCGGGGGACGCCGCGCATCAGGTGCACGCCGAAGCGGAGGCCGAGGGCGTGCACGCGCGCGGCCAGCGCCGTGAACCCGCCCGTCGCCGCGGAGGGGAAGCGTCCGACGGCGGGCTGCGGGCGGCCCCAGTCGTCGAGCACCGGCTCCGACACCTCCTGGTAGTCGCTCGTGCCGGGATCGGGCTCGTACCACTGGATGTCGACGACGACCGTGTCCCAGCCGTGCGGCAGGAGGTGCTCGGCGAGGTGCTCGGCGTTCGCGAGCACCTCCTCCTCCGTCACCGAGGCGCCGAAGCAGTCCCAGCTGTTCCAGCCCATCGGCGGGCGGCGGGCGGCCTCCGTGCGCGCGGCGATCACGACAGCTCCAGCGTCACGGTCGCGAAGGAGTGCGGGGGCAGCGTGACGCGCAGTCCTGTCGCCGTGGTCTCGATGCCCTCGAGGGCGACGGGGGTCACCTCGTCGGCGGCGCCGGGCCGGTTGTGCGCGTCGGGGCGGTCGGCGGTGAGGAGGCGGCCGGTCGCGCCGGTCACGGTCCCGCCGCGGAAGTCGAGGGAGACCTCGAGCGGCTCCTCCAGGTCGACGTTCGTCAGCGAGACCAGGACGCGGCCGTCCTTCGTGGAGGCGGAGGCGGAGGCGACGGGGATCTCGCGGCCGTCGACCGTGTGCGTCGGGCCGGCGACCGTGGTCGGCAGCACCGTCGCGTCGTGGTGCCCCTTGTTCATCTCGAACACGTGGTAGGTCGGCGTGCGGACCATCTCGCCGCCGTCCGGGTCGGTCAGCAGCATCGCCTGCAGCACGTTCACCGTCTGCGCGATGTTCGCCATCGTCAGGCGGTCGGCGAAGCCGTGGAAGACGTCGAAGTGCCAGGCCGCGACCATCGCGTCGCGGATCGTGTTCTGCTGGAAGAGGAAGCCCGGGTGGGTCCCCGGCTCCACGTCCCACCAGGTGCCCCACTCGTCGAGCACCATCCCGTACTTCTTCTCGGGGTCGTGGACGTCCATCACCGCGGCGTGCGAGCGGAGCAGCTCCTCGATCCCCTGCGCGGCCACGATCGTGCTCCAGTAGGTGTCGGCGTCGAAGTCGGTCGCGCTGCCCTTCGCGTGCCAGCTGCCGCCGATCGTGTAGTAGTGCACCGAGACCGACTCCCACGGCACGGAGGAGAAGGGGTGTCCCTCGATCTCGGGGATCACCTCCATCAGCGTCTGCGTCCAGTGGGTGTCGGCGCCGTCGGCTCCGGCGGCCACGCGGTAGAGCGGAGTGTCGTTGCCGCTCTGCACGAAGGTCCCGAACTGCCGCGCCAGGTCGGCGTACGCGCCGGCGCGCATGTTGCCGCCGCAGCCCCAGGTCTCGTTGCCGAGCCCCCAGAAGCGGACGGTCCACGGCTCCTCCCGGCCGTGGGAGCGGCGCAGGTCGGCCATCGGCGACTTCCCCGCGCCGGTGAGGTACTCGGCCCAGTCCGCCATCTCCTGCACGGTGCCGGAGCCGATGTTGCCCGAGATGTAGGCGTCGGCGTCGAGCAGCTCGCAGAGCGCCATGAACTCGTGGGTGCCGAAGGAGTTGTCCTCCGCGACTCCGCCCCACTGCGTGTTGATCAGGCCGGGGCGCTCCTCGCGCAGGCCGATGCCGTTGGTCCAGTGGTAGCGGTCGGCGAAGCAGCCGCCGGGCCAGCGGAGGTTGGGGATGTCGAGGGCGCGGAGGGCCTCGACGACGTCCAGGCGGATCCCGCCCTCGTTCGGGACGGGCGAGTCCTCGCCGACCCAGAAGCCGTCGTAGATGCACCGGCCGAGGTGCTCGGCGAAGTGACCGTAGAGGTGGCGGCTGATGGTGGCGCCGGGGCGGTCGAGGTCGACGGTGACGGTGCTGTTCACGGGGTGCTCCAGGGTGGTGGCGGACGGGTCGGCGGCGGCGGTGCTCACGCGGTCTCGCGGACGAGCCGCAGGACGATCGCGCGGTCGGCGTGGAAGGTCGGCAGGTCCAGGCCCGCCTCGCCCAGCAGGCTCCCCGGGTAGGCGGGGGCCGGGGCGTCGGAGTCCAGCGGCACCGTCGACTCCAGCCAGTGCGGGCTCTGCCAGGGCGGGCCGAGCGAGCCGGGGCGCGCGGTCTCGATCCGGTAGCGTGCCCGCGGATCCAGGCCCGGGAGGCGGACGCGGCGGCGCGAGTCCGCGGTCAGCGCGGGCGTGACCAGCGTGTACAGCGCCTCCGAGCCGTCCGGCGCGACGACGCCGCGCAGCGACGGCGCGTCGGGGTCGGAGTCGTCGCCCCCGACGACCCGGCCGGTCGCGATCAGGCCGCGGTGCTCGCGGTACGCCGCGATCCAGCCCGCCAGCACGGGCTCCTCCTCCGCGTCCAGCTCGCGGAGGTCCCACTCGATCCCGAAGTGGCCGAGGAAGGCGATCGCGCAGCGGGTGTGCAGGTCGCTGGTGCGACCGGTGACGGAGTTGACCGGCGAGGCGACGTGCGAGCCGAGCATCTCCGGCGGCACGAGCAGCCCGGTCCAGCGCAGCATCCGCGAGCGGTCCAGCGGGTCCTGGTTGTCGGAGGTGTGCACGCGGTCGGTGCGCTCGAGGATCCCCAGGTCGACCCGGCCGCCGCCGGAGGCGCAGCTCTCGATCTCGAGCTCCGGGTGCCGGGCGCGCAGCTCGTCGATCAGCCGGTACAGCGCGAGCGTCTGCTCGTGCACCGCGGCCGTCCCGGTGGCGGGGTGGCCCGCGTCGATCAGGTCGCGGTTGTGGTCCCACTTGAGGTACGCGACGCCGAGGTCGGCGACCAGGCCGTCGAGCACGCCGAGGATGTGCGCGAACGCGTCGGGGTTCGTCAGGTCGAGCACCTGCTGGAAGCGGAACCGCGGCGGCAGCTCCTCGCGGGCCCGCAGGATCCAGTCGGGGTGCGCGCGGGCGAGGTCGGAGTCCTCGTTGATCATCTCGGGCTCGACCCAGAGGCCGAACTCCATGCCCAGGCCGCGGACGTGCTCGGCGAGGGGGAGGAGGCCGTCGGGCCAGGCGACGGGGTCGGGCGTCCAGTCGCCGAGGCCGGCGCGGTCGTCGCTGCGGCCGAGGAACCAGCCGTCGTCGAGCACGTAGCGCTCGACCCCGAGGGCGGCGGCGCGGTCGGCCAGCTCGGCGAGGACGGCGAGGTCCTGGTCGAAGTAGACCGCCTCCCAGACGTTGAGCGTCACCGGGCGCGGCCGGCGCGAGGAGCGGGAGACCCCGCGGAGGTGGGCGTGGAAGCGCGCGGCCGCGGAGTCGAGGCCGTGGCCGAAGCTGCCGGAGATCCAGGGGGAGGAGTAGCTCTCGCCGCTCGCGAGGCGCACCTCGCCGGGCAGGAGCAGCTCGCCGCCCCGGAAGGCGAGCCAGCCGTCGCCGCGCTCCACCGCGTGCTCGTGGTTGCCGCCGATGCCGACGTGGCAGAGCCAGACCCGGCCGTCGGCGGAGTCGAAGCCGGGGGTGCCGACCGCGACGACCGTCGTCGCGTCCAGGCCGGTGCGGCCGCGCCGCGAGGAGCGGGAGTGGGTGCCGGTGACGACCGGGTGGCGCTGGGGGATCTTCTCGGTGCCCCAGCGGCCGGAGAAGTCCAGGATCTCGCGGGCCTCGGTCGGGATCCGGAGGGCGGGGTCGACGCCGATCACCTCGAGGTGCCCGGCGCCGTCGTTGCGGACCGAGACGCGGGTCCTGAGCAGTCCGGCAGGAGAGAGAACGATCTCTAGGACGACCCCGATCCGGGCCTGCGCGTCGTGCGCCTCGACGGTCACGGCGGCGCTGCCGGCCTGCGCGACCGCGCCCTCCGCGAGGGCCTCCCCGTCCACCGAGACGGCGTCCACGGTCAGCCTCGGCGACCAGCCGGCGCCCTCCCGGTGCACCCGGAGACCCGGCAGGCCGGCCCAGCCGAAGGTGTGCTCGGGCAGGATCCCGGGCTCGTAGGGGACGTCGGAGGAGCCCTCGATCCCCGTCCGCGCGGGAGTTCTTGCGAAAGCTGCGAGATCGTCGTCGCTCGCGTCGAGTCGCGGACCCCAGTGCAGCAGCACGGGCAGGTCGCCTCCCGACTGAGTGAGGAGGGCGGACACGTCATCGGCGACGAGATGGATCACTCTCGGGGATTGCATGTCCCCATTCCTATCGTCGATCCTGGTCTGAGTACAGCGAGAGATCGATCTCGACCCTCGGTCGGATGGACCACCGCGCGGATCGACCCGCGCCGATCGACCACCGCTCGCACCGCTCATCCCCACCACCCACCGCCTCGACGAGGAGCACCCATGCCGCTGACCCACCCGGCGCCGCACGAGACCCGTCTGGAGCGCGGGGTGCTCGACGCGCGGCGGCGGCTCAACCGCGACTACCTCCTCTCGCTCACCGACGAGGGGCTGCTGCAGAACTTCCTGATCGAGGCCGGGATCGGCGACCAGGGCTGGCACCTGCACCCCTCGCAGGACTCGCGCGAGGCCCGCGGCCTCGACCGGCACTGGGGCTGGGAGACGCCGGGCTCCCAGCTGCGCGGGCACTTCCTCGGCCACTGGCTCTCCGCCGCGGCCCGCGAGGTCGCGGTCACCGGCGACCCGCTGCTGCGCGTCCGGATCGACTCCGTGCTCGACGGACTCGAGCGCTGCCAGGAGGAGAACGGCGGCGGCTGGATCTGGGCGATCCCGCGCGGCTACCTCGACCGCCTCGCGACCGGCCGCCCCATCTGGGCGCCGCAGTACGCGATGCACAAGCTGCTGATGGGCCTCGTCGACCTGCACCTCGACCTCGGCGACGAGCGGGCGCTGCGGATGGCGCGGGCCGCCACGGTCCCGCTGCTGGAGTGGGTCCGCGGATTCGACGACGCCGCGTTCCAGGAGATCCTCGAGGTCGAGACCGGCGGCATGCTCGAGGTCTGGGCCGACCTCCTCGCGATCACCGGCGACCCCGTCTACACCGAGCTGCTGGGCCGCTACGACCGCCGCTCCCTCTTCGAGGGCCTGCTCGAGGGCCGCGACGTGCTGACCAACATGCACGCCAACACCACGATCCCCGAGGTCCTCGGCGCCGCCCGCGCCTACGAGGTCACCGGCGACGAGCGCTGGCGGAGGATCGTCGAGGCCTACTGGGAGCAGGCGGTCACCCTCCGCGGCACCTTCTGCACGGGCGGTCAGACCTCCGGCGAGATCTGGACGCCGCCCTTCGCGTTCGCCGCTCGCCGCGGCGAGAAGACGCAGGAGCACTGCGTCGTCTACAACATGATCCGGCTGGCCGACGTGCTGCTGCGCTGGACCGGCGACCTCGCCTACGCCGACTACATCGAGCGGAACCTCTGGAACGGCCTCCTCGCCCAGCAGAACCCGCGGACCGGGATGGTCGCCTACTTCCTGCCGCTCGAGGGCGGCGCCCGCAAGGACTGGGGCAGCCCGACCGAGGACTTCTGGTGCTGCCACGGCACGCTGGTGCAGGCGCACACGCGCCACTCCGGGCTCGTCTTCTACCGCGGCGGTGACGCCGAGCTGACGATCGCGCAGCACGTCGACGCGAGCCTGCGCCTGCCGACCGCCGCCGGCGACGCGGCGGTGCGGGTCGAGGTGCTCGACACCGCCGGCTACGTCGGCCCGGACGCCAACGCGGGTGCCGCGGGCGACGTGCACCGCCCCACCGCCTCGCGGATCCGGGTCGAGATCGTCTCGGAGGAGGGGGTCGCGCTGCACGTGCGGCTGCGGGTGCCGGAGTGGACCGTCGGCGAGCCGGGGGTCGCGGGCGACGCCGAGCGCGTCCGGGCGGGCGACGGCGCGCTCCTGATCGAGCACCCCGGCGGCCGCACGAGCGTCGACCTCGCCTTCGGCACCGAGATCCGCGCCGTGCCGATCCCGGACGAGCCGGGCACGGTCGCCTTCGTCGAGGGCCCGATCGTGCTGGCCGGCCTCGTCGACCGCGAGATCGCGCTGCGGGGGCGACTCGAGGACGCCCCCGCCCTGCTCGCCCCCGACAACGAGCGGCAGTGGACCCAGTGGCTGCACGGGTACCGCGCCGTCGGCCAGCCCGCCGCCGTCCGCTTCCGGCCTCTGCACGAGGTCGTCGACGAACCCTTCTCGCTCTACTTCCCGGTCTCGGCCGGGAGCTGATGGACAGGATCCCCTCCGTGACCTGCGCTCCGCGCTCATGACCGCCTCCCCCGCCTCCCCCGCCGTCCGGGCGATGCCCCGCGGCCGCCTCCTGCTGCCGATCTTCGCGATGCTCGTCGGCTTCGGGCCGCTCACCATCGACCTGGTGCTGCCGTTCCTGCCGACGCTGCAGGAGGATCTCGGCGTCTCGGTGGCGACCGCCCAGCTGGTCGTCACCGGCGCCACCTTCGGCTTCGCGGCCGGCCAGCTCATCTCAGGACCGCTCAGCGACGCGGTCGGCCGCAAGTGGCCGCTCGGCGTCTCGGCGGCGCTGCACATCGCGGCGAGCCTCGTCGCGGCGATGACCTCCGACACCGCCGTGCTGCTCTCGGCCCGCTTCGTCCAGGGCGCCGCCTGCACCGCCGCGGGCGTCGTCGTCACCGCCATCGTCCGCGACCTCTACAGCGGCAAGCGGCTCGTCACGATGCTCGCGAACCTCGCCGTGATCGTCTCGGTCTTCCCGATCCTGGTGCCCTCCGTCGGCGCGCAGCTGACCAAGGTGATCGACTGGCGCGGCTCCTTCCTCGCGGTCGCCGCCTGGGGAGCGCTCGCGACCGTGATCGCGCTCCTGGTGCTGCCCGAGACGCTGCCCCGCGAGCGGCGGCACCAGGGCGGGCTCGGCCCGTCGCTGCGCAACTCCTTCGGGATGCTCCGCCGGCCGCGCGTGCTGGCGCTCGCCGCCGCCTCGGCCGCGGGCTGGTCGGTCGGCTTCGCGTATCTCGCGACCGCTCCCTTCCTCTACACGAACGTCTACGCGGTCGGGCCCGACCTGTACGGGCTGCTGTTCCTGGTCACCTCGCTCGTGACGATCGCGGTCGGGCAGACGACGGGACGGGTGATCGTGCCGCGCTTCGGACCCCGGTTCGCGATGTCCGCCTCGGCGATCGTCACGGCGCTCGGCGCCGTCGTGGTCGCGGTGCTCGCGCTCACCGGCACGCAGCCGCTGCTCGTCGTCGTCGGCGCGCTGACGTTCGCGCTGGCCGGCCGCTCGCTCGGCTTCGCCCCGGTGCAGTACCTCTCGCTGCAGGGCCCGTCGAGCGAGGCGGGCAGCGTCACGGCGATCCTCGGCACGGTCAGCTTCACGGCGGCCGGACTGGTGATGCCGGTGATGGGCGCGTGGGCCGAGATCTCGCTGATCCCGTTCGCGATCCTGCTGCTGCTCGCGGGGCTGGTCGAGGGCGGCGTGGCGCTGCTGTTCCGGCCGGGCTCGCGGCGCTTCGATCCGGGGGCGCAGCGGCTCGAGGACGAGCCGGCGGGGGCCGCCCGATCGGCCGGCCCCCGCGCGCACGACGAGAAGAGCTGAGATGACCCTCCGGGAAGGAACCACCGTGGAACTGCGCTCCGGCGACTACACCCTCCGCGTCGAGGCGGGCGGCCTCGAGGTGCTCGCGGGCGAGAGCGTCCTCTACGCGAACGACCGGCCGCTGCGCGTCACGGTCAAGACCGTCGCCGCGATCAGCGAGTACTCCGGCGCGCCCTACGACGACGTCTCGCTGTCGGAGGGGGCGATCACCGCGAGCGGGACGATCACCATCCGCTCCGGGTCATCCTTCGCCGTCACCGACGTCTGGCGCGTCGCGGGCGACGGCTTCTCCGTGCACCGCGACGTCGAGGTGCTGGCGGCCGGTGGCGACCTCGGCTTCTCCACCGCCGTCTCGCTCGGGCTGACCGGGTCCGACGACCTCCGCGACTACGAGTGCTTCGCCCCCGGCGCCTGGTACCGCGACAACGCCTTCGGGCCCGCCGACGCGATGGGCCGCGACCCCGGCAGCGAGTACTTCTGGCGCACCGAGACGCACTACGCGCTGCCGCTGTTCGCCGCGCAGAGCCTCGCGACCGGCGAGACCGTGGCGCTCTCGCGCTGGGCGGCCGACGCGACGCTGCCGCGCCTGGACGTGGTCCGCTCGGAGAACTTCACCGACCCGGACTGCACCGTCGGCTCGATCGGCCTGAGCCGCCCGCAGGGCACGACGCTGAACTACCTCTACTACGGCTTCGGCGTGCGGACCCCGCTCGACGTGCCGCCCGCGGGCCTGTCGATCGACTACGTCCACCCGGGCGCCGACGGCGAGCGCCCGATCGACAACCCCTACTCCGGCCTCGACTACGACGCCGCCCCGAAGGCCCTGCAGCGGGTGAACCACCCGGTCGAGGTCGGCTTCCGCCAGCGCTACGCCGTCGCGGTCGACCTCGGCCGGTACGACGACTTCGCGACGATGATGCGCGCCACCTGGCGCAGCACCTACGCCCGGCTCCGCGACGACCTGTTCGAGGTCGACAACGAGCGGCACTTCCACCACGGCATGGCGATCCTCCAGCGCCTCACCCGCCGCTACGGCGACTCCTGGGGCCTGCCGTTCGCCTGTCAGCTGCCGGACCTCGACGTCTCGAGCGTCTCCTTCCAGTTCGGCTTCGTCGGGCAGCAGCCGGGCATCGGCTACCAGCTGCTGCGCTACGGCGACCGCGAGGGCGTGCCGGAGGCGTTCGAGCAGGGCGTCGGCATCGTCGACTTCTGGGCGCGGACCGCGCTGCCCGAGTCGGGCCCGCCGCGGATGTGCTTCAACCCCTCGCTCGGCGGCTTCGAGCCGTACCCGCACTACCTGCGGATGCTCGCCGACGGCGTCGAGGCGATCCTCGACGGCTACCTGCACCTGCGCGACCTCGGCGACGAGCGCCCGCTCTGGCTCGAGTTCTGCCGGCGGACCGCCGACTGGCTGCTCGAGGTGCAGGACGCCGACGGCAGCTTCCACCGCGCCTACAACGCCGACGGCTCGGTGCGGATGGACTCGCGCTCGAACACCCCGAGCGTGATCCGCTTCCTCGTGCAGCTGCACCTCGTGACGGGGGAGGGGCGCTACCGCGCGTCCGCCGTGCGCGCCGGCGAGTGGTCGTTCGCGAACATCCACCGCACGCTGGAGTACCGCGGCGGCACCTGCGACAACGCCGACATCCAGGACAAGGAGGCGGGCATCTACGGGCTGTTCGGGTTCCTCGCGCTGTACGACCTGACGGAGGAGCCGCGCTGGCTGGAGGGCGCCGTCCGCGCCGCCGACTACACGGAGACCTGGACCTACGCGTGGTCCTTCCCGGTCCGCGCGCCCTGGGCGCATCCCTTCAACCGGTACTCGATCAGCGGACAGAGCATCATCACCCTCGGCGGCGGCGCCGACGTCTACATGGCGGCCTGCTCGTACAGCTACTACCGACTGCACCTGATCACGGGCGACGAGCACTACCTCGATTTCGCCGAGTTCCTGCACCGCAACACCCGCCAGTCGACCGACGTCGACGGCAGCATCGGCTACGCGATGGCCGGCCTCGGCCACGAGAGCGGCGACTTCGCGACCCAGACCCTGCGCAGCCACCACCACTGGCTGCCCTGGTGCACCTTCGTCGAGGTCGACCCGGCCTCGCGCCTGCGCGACACCTTCGGCGTCTACGAGATCGCCGACGCGCAGCGCCTGCCCGCCGCCGAGCGGGCGGCCCGCAACCGCGTCTACGACCGCTACGGGCACTCGCGGAGCTGACCCGACCCACCGCATCCGGCGCGCGTCTCGTTCTCACGTCGACGCGGCCACACGGCGGGTCCGGCGGCCAGCGGGGACGACACCCGGTGCGCTGCTCCGCCTCCGTCGGCGGAGCGGAGCTCGTTCCGCGTGCCGCAGCCGTACCCTCCGCAGTGCCCTCAGCCGCGCCACTCCACGTCCACGCGCACCGCCTCCGCACCGAGCTCCAGCCCGCCCGACACCTCGCGCCCGTCGACGCGCAGCACCGCGTCGCGCAGCGTGCGCACCCGCGTCCCGCCCGCCGGTGCCAGCCACTCCGCGCTCGGCACCCGCCGCACCCGCAGCGACGCCCGCCCCGGCGACCACTCCAGCCGGTCCACGACCACCCCGCCGCGCGCGCGCAGCCCCGTCACGGCACCCCGCGCCCACGCGGACGGCAGTGCCGGCAGCACCGTCAGCGTCTCGTCATCCGATCCCAGCAGCATCGCCGCCACGAGCCCCGGCAGTCCGCCGCTGGCGTCGAGGTTGAAGATCCGCCCCGCGTCGTGCCGGGTCGTCAGCGTCGGTGACCAGTGCTCGACCGCGAGCCACTCCGCGCAGGTCAGCGCCGCGTCCCCGTCACCCAGCGCCGCCGCCGCGACGCCCACCTGCACCAGCCCGAACGCCATCTCCATCCGCCCGGGAGGAGCGGTCGGCGCCTCGGCCCGCCACGCGATCTTCGCCGCCACCGTCGCCGCCGCGGCGGCCCGCAGCCGCACCGCGGAGGCGCCGGGGCCCTCGAAGGCCGCATCGCCCCCGTACCAGAGCGGGTACAGCTGCGACGCGTGCCGGTGCGCGATCTCCTCCGCGAACCGCGGGTCGATCCACTCCGCCAGCGTGCCGTCCTCGGCGACCCGGTACTCCGGCAGCTCCGCCACCACCCGCGCCCAGCGCTCGTCGAGCGAGTCGTCGCCGCGGGCCCGGCCGAGCAGCGCCGTCGCCCGCGCGGTGTCCCGCAGCACGGCGACGTCGATCGTCGCATCGACCGCTATCGGCGAGCGCGCACCACCCGGTGTGTTCTCGGGGGAGTAGGAGGGGACGATCCGGCGCACCCCGTCGACCACGGTCGTCCCGGTCTCGGCGAAGCGCAGCACGCCCTCGGCCAGCTCCCACAGCCGGTCGTCGACGATGCCGCGGTCGCCCGTCGCGGCGACGGCGTCGGCGGCGAGGCGCAGCACCCAGCCGCCGCAGCCGGTCCAGAACAGGTGCGGGTAGCTCGCCGCGAAGTGGTCGGCGCGGCCGTGGGTCGACATCCGCGACGGAAGGAGCATCCCCTCGGCCCCGTAGACGAGGCGCGCGTTCTCGCGGTAGTCGTCGAGGTGCGGCAGCACCAGCTCCAGGATCGACAGCGCCAGCTCGGGCGTGCCGGTCGGGATCATCCCCGCCATCGCGCCGTTCTGGACGTTGCCGTTCAGCGTGTAGTCGGCCGACCACGCCGGCCGCCAGGTGCCCTGCCAGACGCCCTGCAGCGTCGGCGGCAGCTCGCCGGTCGACGCGACGATGTTCGCGCGGCCGCTGAGGTACGCGAGCTCGACGACGCGGCGGCGCGCGCCCTCGTCGCCGGCGCGGGCGGCGTCCCACAGGTCCTCGGTCAGCTCGGCGTCGGAGGCGCCGTCGAGATCCAGCACGGAGGCGCCGACCAGCCGGCCGTGCCCCTCGCGCTGGGCGTCGCGCAGCTCCTCCCAGGAGAGGTCGGCGGAGGCGTCGGGAGCCGCGCCGATCGCGACGTCCAGCCGGAGCACGCGGGCGACCCCCGTGGAGATCTCCACGTCCGAGACGGCGGCGCCCCCGGCCACGCGCCACGTCGCTCCGCTCGTCGCCCGCGTCACGGCGCGGATCGCGGTCGGGCCCTCGCCCGCCTCGGCCGTGAGCACCGCGGAGGCGCCGCCCTCGACGTGCGACGAGACCACGGCCGAGGCGTCGGGCACGCCGGTGTCGAAGGAGGTCGCCTCGCCGGCCCCGAGCGCGAGCTCGACGGTGACGACGGTGTCCGCGGAGGACTCCAGAGCCAGCCGGACGCCCTCGCCGCCGTGCGGGGCGAGCAGGCGCACGGCGTGGCGGCCGCCGTCCTCGTCGGTCCACTCCACCGCGGCCTCGCCGCCGAGCGGATCGATCAGGCGGACCGCGGAGGCGACACCGCCGGGGGTGCGCAGCGTGACGGTCGCGCAGAGGCCGAGCGGGTCGGTCCAGATCAGGCCGCCGTCGTAGCCGCTGTCGCGGGCGGCGCGGGCGAGCAGGGCGGTGGCGCTGTCGGAGTCGCCGGCCAGCATGGCGCCGCGCAGCTCGTCGCGGACGCCGGCGAGGTCGGGCGCGTCCGGGCGCGGATTGACGGGGAGGAACCAGCGCTCGTGGGCGAGCGGGACGGTCAGGGAGTCGGCGGGGCCGTGCACGACGGCGCCGACGCGGCCGCTGCCGACGATCAGGCCGTCCTCCCACGTCGGGGCGGGAGTGGCGGTGGCGAGGGCGGCGCGCGACGATGCGCGGTCGATCGATCGGATGATCGTTCCTTCCGTCAGGGTGCTCCTGATATGTTGCGTGGAACTTCAAATTAGCCGCCAGGGCACCCGGAGGGCCAACCCGGGCGGCGACTCGAGTGAGGACACCGCGATGACGCGACCGATCACCCTGTTCACCGGCCAGTGGGCCGACCTCCCGTTCGAGGAGGTGGCCCGCCTCGCGGGGGAGTGGGGCTACGACGGCCTCGAGATCGCCTGCTGGGGCGACCACATCGACGTCGCCCGCTGGGACGACGCGGAGTACGTGCAGAGCCGGAAGGACATCCTCGAGCGCAACGGCCTCCAGGTCTTCGCGATCTCGAACCACCTCACCGGCCAGGCGGTCTGCGACGACCCGATCGACGAGCGCCACCGCGACATCCTCAGCGACCGCGTCTGGGGTGACGGCGACCCCGAGGGCGTCCGGCAGCGCGCCGCCCAGGACCTCAAGGACACCGCCCGCTTCGCCGCCGCGCTCGGCGTGACGCAGGTCAACGGCTTCTCCGGCTCGTCGATCTGGAAGGGCGTGGCCATGTTCCCGCCCGCCTCCGACGAGTGGATCGCCGCCGGCTACCAGGACTTCGCCGACCGCTGGAACCCGATCCTCGACGTCTTCGAGGAGGTCGGCGTCCGCTACGCGCTCGAGGTGCACCCGAGCGAGATCGCCTACGACTACTGGACCGCCAAGCGCACCCTCGAGGCGATCGGCCACCGCGCCTCGTTCGGCTTCAACTTCGACCCGTCGCACTTCGTCTGGCAGCAGCTCGACAGCGTCGCGTTCGTGCTCGACTTCGCCGACCACATCTTCCACGTTCACGTGAAGGAGTCGGTCACCAACCTCGACGGCCGCAACGGCGTCCTCGGCTCGCACCTGCCGTGGGCGAACCCGCGCCGCGGGTGGACCTTCGTCTCGACCGGGCACGGTGCCGTCCCGTGGGAGCCGGTGTTCCGCGCGCTCAACGCGATCGGCTACACCGGCCCGACCAGCGTCGAGTGGGAGGACGCCGGCATGGACCGCCTCGACGGCGCCCCCGAGGCTCTGGCCTTCGTGCGGAAGCTCAACGCGATCACGCCGCCGGCCGACGCCTTCGACGCGGCGTTCTCGACCTCGCGCGACTGACCGCCCGCCGCACGCCTGCATCCCGGAGGCCGGAAGGACCGACTGCCCGCGAGGGCCGTCCGGGCCTCCCGGCCTCCGTCGTGCTGCGAGCGCGTCCGCAACCGGGGCCGGGACGCTGCAGCGGGCGCCGAACGGGCCGGAGAGGGCGATCCGCCCTCGATCGCCGACGTGATCCAGGCCGGTCTCGGCGGCGGGCCCCCGCCCCGACCCGGCGGCTCGCCGGGAACGACGGACGGCCGACCCCCCGCAGGGAGCCGGCCGTCCGGCCTCGCAGGATCTACAGGCCCTGGGAGAGGCGGTAGTACGCCGCGTTCGAGCGGATGTCGGACTCGAAGCCGCGGAGGGTGGTCGACTCGTCGATCACGAGGAGCTCGACGCCGGCGATACGGGCGAAGTCCTCCCACGCCTCCAGCCCGATCTGCGTCGTCATCACCGTGTGGTGCGCGGCACCGGCGGTGATCCAGGCGGCGGCACTGGTGCCGAAGTCCGGGGCGGGCTGCCAGACGGCGCGGCCGACGGGCAGGTGCGGGAGCGTCTGGGGCGGCTCGACGTTCTGGACCTTGTTCGCGACCAGGCGGAAGCGCTCGCGGACGTCGCTCAGGGCGACCACCACGGCGGGGCCGGCGTCGGCGGTGAAGACCAGGCGCACCGGGTCCTCGCGGCCGCCGATGCCCAGCGGGTGGATCTCGAGCGAGGCGCGCTTCGACGACAGGGACGGCGACACCTCGAGCATGTGCGCGCCGAGGATGAGCTCCTCGCCGGGCGTCATGTCGTAGGTGTAGTCCTCCATCAGGCTGGTGCCGCCGGGGAGGCCGGCGCCCATGACGGCGGCGATGCGGATGAGGACGGCCGTCTTCCAGTCGCCCTCGCCGCCGAAGCCGTAGCCGTCGGCCATGAGGCGCTGCACGGCGAGTCCGGGGAGCTGGCGGAGCCCACCGAGGTCCTCGAAGCTGTCGGTGAACGCCTCGAAGCCGCCCTCCTCCAGGAACGAGCGCAGGCCGATCTCGACCGCGGCGCCGTAGCGGAGCGACTCGTGGCGCTCGCCGCCGGGGAGCAGCTCGGGGACCACGTCGTAGCTCTCGAGGTACTCGGCGACGAGGGCGTCGATCTGCTCGGAGGTGGCGGCGTCGACGCGCTCGACGAGCTCGTTCACGCCCCAGGTGTTGACGCTGACGCCGAGGCGGATCTCGGCCTCGGTCTTGTCGCCCTCGGTGACGGCGACGTTGCGCATGTTGTCGCCGAAGCGGGCGACCTTCATGCTCTGCGAGGCGGACCAGCCTGCGGCCGCGCGCGACCAGGTGCCGATGGCCTCGGTGACGCGGGCGTCGCTCGCGTGGCCGACGACGGTCTTCCGGGGCACGCTCATCCGGCTGAGGATGTAGCCGTGCTCGCGGTCGCCGTGCGCGGCCTGGTTGAGGTTCATGAAGTCGAAGTCGATGTCCTGCCACGGCAGGGCGACGTTCGCCTGGGTGTGGAAGTGCAGCAGCGGCTTGGCGAGCGCGTCGAAGCCGTGGATCCACATCTTCGAGGGGCTGAAGGTGTGCATCCAGGTGATGACGCCCACCACGGAGTCGTCGGAGTTCGCCTCGATCATGGTGCGGCGGATGGCATCGGAGCTCTTCAGCACAGGCTTCCACTCGACGGTCACGGGGATCGCGCCCGCCTCGTTCAGCTGCGCGACGACGGCCTGCGACTGCTCGGCGACCTGGCGGAGGGTGTCCTCGCCGTAGAGGTCCTGGCTGCCGGTCAGGAACCAGACGGTGCGGGTGGCGAGGTCGGGGATGATGCTCTGGTACACGCTCATGCGATGGCTCCGGTGGGGTTCTGTCCGTAGACGTTCTGGTAGCGGTCGAACAGGGCGTCGATCGACTCCTGCGGGATGGGGACGAGCTCGCCGCCCTGGCGCGCGAGGTGCACGGTGCGGGCGACGTCCTCGGCCATGACGGCCGCCTTGACGGCGTCCTTCGCGTCCTTGCCGATGGTGAAGACGCCGTGGTTCTGCATCAGGACCGCCCGCGAGCGGTGCCCGCTGAGGGTCGCGACGATGCCGCGGCCGATGGAGTCGTCGCCGATGATCGCGAACGGGCCGATGGGGATCTCCCCGCCGAACTCGTCGGCCATCGCGGTGATGACGCAGGGGATCGACTCGGCGCGGGCCGCCCACGCGGTCGCGTAGGTGGAGTGCGTGTGCACGACTCCGCCGACCTCGGGCATCTCGCGGTACACGTAGGCGTGCGCCGCGGTGTCGCTGGAGGGGCTGCGGTCGCTGCCGGGGGTGCCGGGGACGACGTTCCCGTCGAGGTCGCAGAGGATCATGTTCTCGGGCGCGAGGTCGTCGTAGGAGACGCCGCTGGGCTTGATCACGAAGAGGTCGGCACCGGGCACGCGGCCCGAGATGTTGCCGCCGGTCCAGATGACGAGGCCGTAGCGGACGAGCTCGGAGTGCAGCCGCGCGACGTCCTCGCGGACGCGGGCGATCGCCTCCTCGACGGCGGGGGTCTGGGTGGTCATGCGGTGGCTCCCTGGTTCTGCGGGTCGGTGAGGGTCTCGACGGCGGTCTGCTCGACGGCGAGGCCGGCGCGGTAGCGCTCGAGGTAGGCGGAGAAGCCGGCGACGTCGTCCGCGTCGGGGGCGACGGTCTCGAAGCCGGAGTCGCCGAAGACCTGATCGGTGAGGTACGCGTCGAGCGCGACTCCGCTCTGCAGGCGGTAGGCGGCGAGCACCGCCATGCCCCACGGGCCGCCCTCGGAGGCGGTCGCGGCGACCGAGACGGGGGCGTCGAGCGCGCCGGCGAGGAAGCGCTGGGCGACCCCTGCGGTGCGGAACATGCCTCCGTGCGCGAACATCTCGTCGATCCGGACGCCCTCGCCCGCGAGGACGCGCATGCCCAGAGCCAGCGTGCCGAACACGCCGTAGAGCTGCGCGCGCATGAAGTTGGCGAGGGTGAGGCGCGAGTCGGGGGTGCGCACGACGAGCGGGCGGCCCTCGACGAGCCCGGCGATGGGCTCGCCCGCGAGGTGGTTGTAGGCGAGCAGTCCGCCCGCATCCGCCTCGCCCTCGAGCGCCTCGGCGAAGAGGGTGCCGTAGACGGCGTCGCTGTCGGAGGGTCCGCCGGACGCGGCGGCGAACCGCGAGAACAGGCCGACCCAGCTGGCGAGCTCGCTGGCTCCGTTGTTGCAGTGGACCATCGCGACGAGGTCGCCGGCGGGGGTCGCGACGAGGTCGAGCTCGTGGTGCACGCTCTCCAGCGGGCCCTCGAGGACGACCATGGCGAAGATGCTGGTGCCGGCGCTGACGTTCCCGGTGCGCGGGGCGACGGAGTTGGTCGCCACCATGCCGGTGCCGGCGTCGCCCTCGGGCGGGCAGGCGGGGGCGCCGACGCCGGCTCGCTCACCGCCGAGGGCGCGCTCCTGCTCGACCCCACCGGATCCCTCCGGCCC
>NZ_PSWN01000023.1:0-56686 GCF_002932815.1 Rathayibacter sp. AY1B4
CCCCCCATGCAAGCGGGGGGGAGGGAGGGGGCGCAGGGGGTTGACGACCGGACCGCTCCGTCCTGTCGTCAAGCCCGCGACACCGAGGGCTCCCTGGGTCTTGACTGAGCGTGTCGCCCTTCTTCGGGGCGCTCGGCCAGGAGGTTCGACATGAGCACGACAGACAGGGATCCGGCTGACGGCGGACTGCCACGACGGGCAGAGGGCTCGGCGGCGGGCGGCACGGCGCGCATCGACTCGGCGGGGGACACGGGAGCGGCTGCGGCGACGGACCGCTCCGCGACTCCTGACCGCTCCGCCTCGACGGACCGCTCCGACTCGGCGCACTCGGCCCCCGAGCACCGCGCGCCCGTCGACCCCGACTCCGCCGAGGCGAAGCAGGCCCGTGCGGCCGCGCGCAAGGACATCCACCAGCGCGAGCGCGACCGCTTCGGCGGCTTCAAGATCGGCTGCGCCTTCTTCGGCTGGCTCGCCGCCACCGGACTCGCCGTCCTCCTGACCGCCCTCGTCACCGCGATCGGGGCCGCCGTCATCGGCACCCAGGACGTCACCGGCGACCTCGCGGCCGACCCCGCCGCGTTCGGCTGGGCGGGCGCGATCGCACTGCTGGTCATCCTCCTCGTCGCCTACTACTGCGGCGGGTACGTTGCCGGCCGCATGGCCCGCTTCAGCGGAGCGAAGCAGGGCGTCGGAGTGTGGGCCTGGGCGGTCGTCGTCGCGATCGTCGTGGGCATCGTCTCGGCGATCACCGGCGGCAGCCAGGCGCTCTCCGCGGTCAGCGGCTTCCCGACGATCCCCCTGGACGCCGGCGACGCCACGGCCGCGGCGGTCGTGACGGCGCTCGCCGCCCTGATCGTCGCGCTGGTCGGCGCCGTGCTCGGCGGTCTCGCCGGCATGCGCTTCCACCGCCGCGTCGACCGCGAGGGCCTCTCCGGCCTCTCCGTCTGACGCTCCCGTCCCTCCTCCCTCCCCGGAAGCTGCCGCTCCGGTACGCCACGCACGCCGTGCCGCGCACCGGAGTGGCAGCTCGCGGAGGGGAGGTAGGGTCCATCGCGTGACGGGGGAGCGAGGGGCGCGGCTGGCGGGCGAGCTGCGGGAGTGGGACGCGGGCGCGCTCGCGGACCTGCGGGACGAGTACCTGGCGTTCCTCGAGCAGCGCGGCGAGTCGGCGCTCGAGCGCGACGGCGGACCCGAGCACCTGACGGCGAGCTGCTTCGTGCTCTCGCCGGATCTCGCGCAGGTGCTGCTCTGCTTCCACCGCAAGGGCCGGTTCTGGGTGCAGCTCGGCGGTCACGTCGAGCCCGGCGACGGCTCCACGGCCGACGCGGCCCTCCGCGAGGCGCGGGAGGAGAGCGGAGCGGCAGGGCTGCAGCCGCTCGGCGTCCTGCCCCTCGACCTCGACCGGCACGCCCTCGGCGACGGCTTCGGCCGCTGCTCCCGCCACTGGGACGTGGGCTACGGTGCGATCGCCGATCCGGACGCTCCGGTGAGCGTCAGCGACGAGAGCGACGACGTGGCCTGGTGGCCGGTCGACGCGCTGCCCGCCGAGGTGCCGCCGGGGTTCGCCGAGCGGCTGGCCGGGGCGCTCGCCGCGGCGCGTCTGCTCCGCGGTGCGGGGTCGCTCGGCGGCTGACCGAGGCCCGCCTCCACCCACTCCGCGTCCCGGCAGCGCGCCTGCGACGAGTCCTCCCCGTGACTCCGGCGCCGTGCGGCACGATGGGGCGATGAGCAGCACCGCTGACCCCGTCGTCGTCCTCGCCGGTGCGAGCGGATTCCTCGGGACGGACCTCACCCGCCGCTTCACGGCCGACGGCTGGACGGTGCGGAGGATCGGCCGCTCCGGGCCGGACGCGCGCTGGGGCGACACCGCCGGCATCACCCGGGTCCTCGACGGTGCGCGCCTCCTGGTGAACCTGGCCGGCAAGAGCGTCGACTGCCGGTACACCGCGGCGAACCGCGCCGAGATCCTCCGCTCGCGCGTGGCGACCACCGCGGAGCTGCACCGCGCGGTCGAGGCGGCCGCGACTCCTCCGCCGGTCTGGATGAACGCGAGCACGGCCACGATCTACCGGCACGAGGAGGAGCGGGCGAACACCGAGGACGAGGGCGTGCTCGGCGAGGGCTTCTCGGTCGACGTGGCGCGGGCGTGGGAGTCGGAGTTCTTCGCCGGGGAGACGCCCGGCGTGCGGCGCGTGGCGCTGCGGATGTCCATCGTGCTCGGAGACGGTCCGGCGACGGCGATCCTGCTGCGGCTGGCGCGGCTCGGCCTCGGCGGTCCGCAGTTCGACGGGCCGTGGCCCTCGACGCGCGCGCGCCGCGAGGCCGGCGTGCACCACGAGCACCGGCGCACCAGCGGCCGTCAGCACTTCAGCTGGATCCACGTGGAGGACGTCCACCGGTCGATCCGCTTCCTCGAGGAGTCGACCCTCGACGGGCCGGTGAACCTCGCGTCGCCGAATCCGAGCGACAACACCGAGCTCTCCCGGCTGCTCCGCGCCGCCGTGGGCCGCCGGATCGGCGTGCCGGCTCCGCGCTTCGTCCTCGAACCCGCGGCGCTCCTGCTCCGCACCGAGTCCGAGCTCCTGCTCAAGTCCCGCTGGGTCGTGCCCGCCCGCCTCGAGGACGCCGGCTTCACCTTCGCGCACCCCCACCTCTCCGAGGCCCTCCGCACCCTGGCCTGACCCGCCCCCCCCGCGAGGCGACCGACCTCCGCCGCGAGCCCGTGTCGCGGAGGTCCGAGTCCGAGCGCGGGTCCACTCCACCCCCGGCCACCCTCGAGGCGTCGACCGGAACGCGTGCCGAGCGTGTCGGACGCGCCGATCGCTCCCCGAGACCCGGCCACTCTCCCAGCCGACCGCGCCACGCCGCGCGGGGAGCGGCGTGGCCGACATCACGCTGAGGTCGCTCTACTTCGCGACCTTCGCCGCGATGTCGCTCCGATACAGCCCGCCGTCGAGGTGGATCAGGTCGAGCGCGCGGTACGCCCGCTCCCGCGCCTCGGCGAAGTCGGCGCCGCGTGCGACGACGTTGAGCACGCGGCCGCCGGTGGCGACGAAGCTCCCGTCGACCAGCTGGGTCGCCGCGTGGGCGATGGTGACGCCTGGGACGTCCGCCGCCGCGTCGAGTCCGGTGATGGTCCGTCCGGTGACGGCGTTCTCGGGGTAGCCCTCGCTCGCGAGGACGACGGTGACGGCGACCTCGTCCGTGAACGCGGGCCACGGGACGGAGGCGAGCGCGCCGGTGGCCGCCGCGTGCAGCAGCGCGGACAGCGGGGAGGCGAGGCGGGGGAGGACGACCTGGGTCTCGGGGTCTCCGAAGCGGGCGTTGAACTCGATCACGCGCAGGCCCGCGTCGGTCACGATGAGGCCGCAGTAGAGGAGTCCGACGAAGGGGGTGCGCTCGCGCTCGAGCTGGCGGATGGTCGGGATGGCGACCGTGTCGATCACCTCGTCGACGAAGGCGCGCTCGCTCTCCCAGCGGTCGGCGAGCCAGGGGAGCGGGGAGTAGGCGCCCATGCCGCCGGTGTTCGGCCCCTCGTCGCCGTCGCTCAGGCGCTTGAAGTCCTGCGCGGGGGAGAGGGGGACGACGTCGTGGCCGTCGGAGAGGAGGAAGAGGGAGACCTCCTGGCCGGCGAGGAACTCCTCGATGAGGACGTCGCCGGACTGCAGCCAGAACTCGGCGTGCGCGATCGCGGCGCTGCGCGACTCCGTCACCAGGACGCCCTTGCCCGCGGCGAGGCCGTCGGCCTTGACGACCGAGGGGAGTCCGTACTCGTCGATGGCGCGGGTGGCGTCGACCAGGGTGGAGACGCGGGTCGCGCGGCCGGTGGGCACGCGGGCCATGTCCATCACGCGCTTCGCGAAGGTCTTCGAGCCCTCGAGTGCGGCGGCGGCCCGGTCGGGGCCGAAGGTGGGGATGCGGCGCTTGCGGAGCGCGTCGGCGACTCCGGCGACCAGGGGCGCCTCGGGGCCGATGACGACGAGCTCGATGCCCTGCTCCACCGCGAAGTCGCTGACCAGCCGGGGGCTGTTCGTGTCGAAGTGGATGACCTCGACGTCGCGCGCGATGCCGGCGTTGCCGGGCGCCGCGATGATCTCGTGGTGCTCCTCCTCCGCGAGGAGAGCCGTGATGATGGCGTGCTCACGGGCACCCGAACCGAGGACGAGGATCTTCACCCTGACAGGATAGGGCGCCCCGCGCCGGGGCTGGTCCCTGTGACGTCCTCCTCCGCAGGGCGGCGCTGCGGACGCCGACACGCCGGGCGGAGCCCTGCGGAGGCCTCCGGGAGCGAGCGGCGGCGGCAGGATGGGTGCATGGCCAAGGGCAGGATCGACGAGGCGAGCGGGCAGTCCGCGGTGCGGGCGGCGCTCGCCGGAGGAGCGGACCGGAACACGACGGCGACGGCGGTGCGGTTCCTCCTGCAGATCATCGAGACGAACGTCCCCGGACGCAGCGTCGAGGTGCGCGTTCCGCCGTTCGGCGCGGCCCAGTGCGTCGAGGGACCGGGCCACACCCGCGGGACTCCGCCGAACGTGATCGAGATGGACGCGGCGACCTGGCTGCCGCTCGCGACCGGCTCCCTGCCGTGGAGCGAGGGCCTCGCGAGCGGGCGGATCCACGCCTCCGGAGTGCGCGCGGACCTCACGCCGTTCCTCCCCATCCTGCGCGTCGGCTGAGCGTCGGCGAGTTAACTTCTCGTAAACGCGGCGGCGAGCCGTCGTCAGATTGTTTGACCTGGGGTCCGCCGTCGGGTTGTCTGGGAATAACCCCCTCACGCGGCACGAATCCTCTCCGGATCCACCGCTCGATGCTTGGAGTCCCCTTCACGATGCGCAGTACTTCCCCGGGCCGACGCGGCCTCACCCGACTCCTCTCCGCGACCGCCGTCGGCGCCGTCGCCGGAGCGGCCCTCCTCGGCGCCACGCCCGCCGTGGCGGCCGAGGGCGATGTCGCCATCGACATCCTCTCGATCAACGACTTCCACGGGCGGCTCGCCGCCGACCGCGCCGTCGCCGGAGCCGCCGTGCTCGCCGGCGCCGTCGACTCCTACCGCGCCGCCAACCCGAACACGCTGTTCGTCTCGGCCGGCGACAACATCGGCGCCTCGACCTTCGTGTCGAAGGTGAAGGGCGACATCCCCACGCTCGACTCGCTCAACGCGATGGGCCTCGACGTCAGCACGCTGGGCAACCACGAGTTCGACCAGGGCCGCGCCGATGTCGACGGCCGCGTCGTGGACGCCTCGGCGTTCCCCTACGTGAACGCGAACCTCTACGACACCGCGACCGGCGAGCGCGCCTACTCCCCGTACGTGATCACCGAGCAGGACGGCGTCTCCGTCGCCTTCATCGGCGCGATCACCGAGGACCTCGGCAAGCTCGTCAGCCCCGCCACGATCTCGACGCTCTCCATCGAGCCCATCGCCGAGAACGTCAACGAGGTCGCCGCGCAGCTCCAGGACGGCGACGCCGCCAACGACGAGGCCGACGTGGTCGTCCTGCTCCTGCACGAGGGAGCCGACGCCGACGCGGCCGAGCTGAACACTCCGGAGGCGGACCCCAAGTTCGGCGCGATCGTCAACGCGGTCGCCCCGAACGTCGACGCGATCGTCTCGGGCCACAGCCACCAGGAGTACAACGCGGGCATCGACGCCGGCCGGGCCTTCCCGACCGTCGTGTCGCAGACCGGCAGCTACGCCGAGAACATCGGCCGCATGTCCCTGACCGTCGACCCGGCGACCAAGCAGCTCACCTCGCTCACCAGCGAGGTCGTGCCGCTGACGAAGGTCGTCGACGACCCGGCCTCGGATGACCCGGCCAAGACGATCGTCGTCGGCGCCTTCGAGCCCGACCCCGAGGTCGAGACCATCGTCGCCGACGCCCAGGCCGTCGCCGTCCGCGAGGGCAGCGTGAAGGTCGGCACCATCACCGAGGACATCTCGCGCGCCTACCGCCCGGACGGCACCACGACCAACCGCGGCTCGGAGTCGACCCTCGGCAACCTCGTCTCGGACGCTCAGCTCTGGGCCACCCGTGAGCTCGGCACGCAGATCGCCTTCTCGAACGCGGGCGGCCTGCGCGACGACCTCTCCTACACCGCGACTCCGGACCAGCCCGGCGACGCGGACGGCGTGGTCACCTACGCCGAGGCCTCCGACGCCCAGCCCTTCGCGAACACCCTGGTGACCCTGCAGCTGACCGGCGAGCAGATCTCCGACCTGCTCGAGGAGCAGTGGGTGGGCAGCTCCAGCCACCCGCAGCTGAACCTCTCCACCTCGAAGGACCTCACCTACGTCTTCGACGCCACGGCGCCCGAGGGCTCGCGCATCTCGCAGGTGTTCTTCCAGAACGAGCCGATCGACCCGGCCGCGACCTTCACCGTCGTGACCAGCAGCTTCCTCGCGAGCGGCGGCGACGGCTTCAGCACCTTCACCGAGGGCACCGGCACGGCCGACTCCGGCCGCATCGACCTGGACGCCTTCGTCGGCTACATCCAGGACCTCGGCACCGTCAGCCCCGACCCCGTGCAGCGCACGATCGGCCTGACCGACAACGTCCCGGACTCGGGCGAGTACGCGGTCGGCGACACGATGACCGTCGACCTCTCCTCGCTCCTGTTCAGCACCGGAGCCGCGGCCGACACCACCGTGACCGCGAGCGTCGACGGCACCGTCGTCGGCACCGCGACGATCGACCCGACCCGGGCCGTCACCGACGACTCGACCGGTCGCGCCTCGTTCTCGGTCCCGATCGACGAGAGTCTGGCGGGCGGCGCGCACACCGCGACGTTCGTGCTCGACACCACCGGCACCGAGATCAGCGTCGGCTTCGCCGTCGCGGCCGGCGCCGGAGCGGGCACCCCGACTCCCGGACCGACCACGGAGCCGACGCCCGCGCCGACCACGCCGCCCACCACGGGCCCCGCGCCGACGCCGACCACTGCTCCGGTCGCCGGCTCGCACCACCTCGCCGAGACCGGAGTGGACGCGACCCCCGCGTTCGCCGCCGGGATCGCCGCTCTGCTGCTCGGTCTGGGCATGACGGTCGCGCGCCTGCGCCGCCGCACCGCCGCGAAGTAGCCGCACCGCGCGCACGACGGGCCCTCGACTCCGGTCGGGGGCCCGTCGTCGTGTGCGGGGCGAGCCGATGGTCGACCGCCGGGAGCCGCGGCGGGGAGGCGCTCCCCGAGGAGCGGCGGTAGCCCCCCGGAGACGCGAGAACGCCGCCTCCCGATCGGGAGACGGCGTCGGAACGCGATGAGGTGCTGTCGCGGAGCGGCGGGGCTCAGTGCTGCGCGGGGACCTGACGGTAGCCGTCGCGGCTGGCGACGAGCACCGTCGACACCGTGCCCCATGCGGCGAGGCCACTGAGGACGACGAGGATTGCGATGCTCATGAGTGTTCTGCCTTTCGTTGCGGCGGCTTCTGATCGATCCGCCGGGATGCTGTGTACAACGTCCAGTGTCCGGCCCGGTGTTCCGTAGGACAATCGAACTGTTCTTGCCCTGACGTGTAGTTTCTCTACATGGATGTGCGACGGCTGGAACTGCTCCGCGAGCTCTCGATGCGCCGCTCGATCACGGCCGTGGCGGAGGCGACGCACCGCACGCCCTCCGCGGTCTCGCAGCAGCTCAAGGTGCTCGAGCGCGAGGCCGGCGTGCCGCTGATCGAGCGCTCCGGCCGCGGCGTGGTGCTCACGGCGGCGGGACGCGAGCTCGCCCGGAGCGCCACCGAGATCGCGATCGCGCTCGAGCGGGCCGACGCCGTCTGGCAGACGTTCAAGAACAACCCGATCGGCGAGGTCACCATCGCGACCTTCCCCACCGCGGGCCAGATGCTCCTCCCGAACGCGCTGGTCGCGCTCCGCAGCGTCGAGGGACTCGTCGTGCAGTGCGAGGACGCGGACCCCGGCACCGACGAGTTCGCCGACCTGACCGCCGACTTCGATATCGTGCTCGCCCACTCGCCCACCGGCAGAAGCGCCTGGGCCGGCCGCGGACTCGCGATGGCGGAGCTGATGGTCGAGCCCCTCGACATCGGCCTGCCGGCCGGGCACCGCCTCGCGGACCGGGCGACGGTCTCGGCGGCGGACCTGGTCGGCGAGACCTGGATCGGCGTCCCGGACGGGTTCCCGTTCGAGCGCGTGATGCAGGACATCGAGACCGCGTCCGGCGAGGCGGTGCGGGTGGAGCAGCGCTTCGCGTCGACCCGAGTGACGGAGGCGTTCGTCGCGGCGGGCCTGGGCATCGCGGTGCTCCCGCGCTACACGGCGGGCGGCGCGGGAGTGGTGGTGAAGCCGCTCCGCGGAGTGAACTCCGTGCGGCACATCGTCGCGCTGATGCGGCCGGACCGGGCGGAGCGGCTCTCGGTCCGCACCGTCGTCCGCGAGCTGCGCGCGCAGGCGGGCCGGCTCGTGCACGCGCTCTGAGCGATCACGGTGCCTCGCCCTCGCCCGCGCGGGGGAGAATGGAGACATGAGCGATCCCGCCCGCCCCGAGGTCACCCGCGAAGAGGTCGACGTCCGCCGCTCCCCGCGCGTCTGGCGCATCCTGACCCTCGGCGTCGGGCTCGGAGCGATCGCGGCCTTCGTGCTGACCTTCGCGCTGCCCGAGACGCAGGGCTTCTCCCGCGGGCAGGTCTTCGGCTTCAGCCTGCTGCTCTTCGTGACGCTGTTCGGCGCTCTCGCGGGGCTCGTCGTGGTGCTGCTCGACCGGGTCGTCGGCCGGAAGGTCGTCCGGACCACCGCCGAGCGGATCGTCGAGCGCGAGGACGCGGCCGAGGAGCCCGTGGCCGAGGAGGCCCTGCCCGACGCGCGGACGACGTCCGACGAGGACGACCCGCAGACGGGGTCCGACCGGGTCTAGCCGGCGGAGGCAGGCCGCCCTGCGGCCGCTGCACTCCGCCCTGCGCTGAGGGTCCCGCCCGCGGCTCGCGCTCGCGGACGGGACCGCGGCGTCAGCGTCCCCGGCGCGACGAGGAGCGGCGGCTGCTGCTCGCGCTGGACGTCGGGCGCTTGGCGGCGGCGCGCTTGGCCTTCTGCGACTTCGAGATCTTCTTGGCCACGAAGGTGAGCAGGAACGGAAGGATTCGGTAGATCACGGGGGACTCCTCGGGTGCATGCGCGCGGGGCCGCGCACCCTCCGATCATGGAGCGGCGCACGGATCCGCGGCACCCGTTGCGCCGCGCCCGGCGCTGTGCAGAGCTCAGCTCAGCTGCGTGCGCTCCACCCAGTCGAGGTACTCCGGGGTGACGGTGCCCGTGACGTACTCGCCGGTGAAGCAGCTGGTCTCGAGGTCGGTGACGTCCGAGCCCTCGAGGATCGCCGCCTTCATGTCGGCGACCTCCTGGTAGATCAGCTGGTCGGCGCCGATCGCCTCCGAGATCTCGGGGATGCGGCGGTTGTGGGCCACGAGCTCCTGGCGCGAGGGCATGTTGATCCCGTACACGTGCGGGTAGCGCACGGGAGGCGCGGCGGATGCGAAGGTGACCGTGTTCGCGCCGGCCGCGCGGGCCATGTCGACGATCTCCTTGGAGGTGGTGCCGCGGACGATCGAGTCGTCGACGATCAGGACGTTCTTGCCCTTGAACTCGCTCGACATCGCGTTGAGCTTCTGCCGCACCGACTTCTTGCGGACCGCCTGCCCGGGCATGATGAACGTCCGGCCGACGTAGCGGTTCTTGTAGAAGCCCTCGCGGTACTCGATCCCGAGCTTCTGCGCGACCTGCATCGCGGCGGGGCGGGAGGAGTCGGGGATCGGCATGACGACGTCGATCGCTCCGCCCGGGGTGTACTGCGCGATGGTGTCGGCGAGGCGGTCGCCCAGGCGCAGGCGCGCCTCGTAGACCGAGATGCCCGACATCACGGAGTCGGGGCGGGCGAGGTAGACGTACTCGAACGAGCACGGGATGAGTCGCGGGTCCTTCGCGCACTGGCGGCTGGCCATCCGGCCGTCGGGGGTGATGAAGACCGCCTCGCCGGGAGCGACGTCGCGGACGATCTCGAAGCCCTGCGCCTCGAGCACGAGCGACTCGGAGGCGACGACCCAGTCGTCCGGCGCCCCGGTGTTGCTGCGGCGGCCGACGATGAGCGGGCGGATCCCGAAGGGGTCGCGGAACGCCAGCAGCCCGACGCCGGCGATCAGCGCGATGGTGGCGTAGGAGCCCTCGACGCGCTCGTGCACGCGGGCGACGGCGTCGAACACCTCGTCGGCGTCGAGGTCGCGGCCCGACATCGAGGCCTGCAGCTCGTTCGCCAGCACGTTGACCAGCAGCTCCGTGTCGGAGGTGGTGTTGAGGTGGCGGCGGTCGATGCGGAAGAGCTCCTCGGTGAGCTCGCGCGTGTTCGTGAGGTTGCCGTTGTGGACGAGGATGATGCCGTACGGCGCGTTCACGTAGAACGGCTGGGCCTCCTCCTCGCGCTCGGCGTTGCCCTTCGTCGCGTAGCGCACGTGGCCGAGGCCCATGGATCCGAGCAGCGAGCGCATGTCGCGGGTGCGGAACGCCTCGCGGACCTGTCCCGCGGCCTTCTTGATGTGCAGAGTGCTGCCGTCGGCGGTCGCGATGCCGGTCGAGTCCTGGCCGCGGTGCTGCAGGAGGGAGAGGCTGTCGTAGATGGACTGGTTGACCGGTCCGGAGGACACGATCCCAACGATTCCGCACATGCCGGAGGGGCTCCCAAGGGGATAGCAGGGGGGTTTGACGGTCCATCCTGGCACGCGGGGGACTCATCCCCTAATGGTTCGCCGTGGGCGGATCCGTGGTCGCGGGGGTGCTCGGGGCGGCGCCGACCGGCGGATCGGCCGGGCGGTCGGTCGGGGAGCCGCGCGGCCGCTCAGCTGCTCGGAGCCGTCCAGGCTCCGGCGAGGCTGCGGTCCAGGACGCGGCGCCAGCCCTGCGGAGCCGCGGACTCGCGGCTGGTCGTGCCCGCCATCCAGAGCAGGGCCATCAGGTCGTCGTGGGTGAAGTCGGGGGAGAGGGATCCGTCGCGGTGGGCGGCCTCGACGAGATCCCGGCCGAGCTCGATCGAGCGGTCGCAGGCCTCGATGAGGGCGACCGCGTCGGGGAAGCGGCGCAGCATCGCGTCGTTGAGGGCGGGGTCCTCCAGCTGGAGGTCGATCATCCCGGAGACGAAGCGCTCCAGGCGTCCGCGGGAGGACCGCTCGGCGAGAGCGCGCTCGGTCAGGCCCTTCAGCTTCTCGCCCGCGACGGCCGGGATGACGGCGTCGATGAGCTCCTCACGGGAGCCGACGCGGTTGTAGAGGGTGCCGATGCTCACGCCGGCGTGACGGGCGATGTCCTCGAGGGGGGCGGCGAGGCCGCGGGAGCCGAAGACCTCGAGGGCGGCGGCGTGCAGCTTCTCGACGTTCCGCTGCGCGTCCCGGCGCAGGACCTTCTGCTCGTCCATGCGATCCTTCCGATGATCTTGAGGTGCCACTCAAGTTATGGTCCAATGAGTGTTGAGGCTGACCTCAACTTAGCAGCCCCGCTCATCGCGCCCCGGGGCGCACGACGACAGGACCTCTCATGCCCCTTCTCACCGTCATCGGCGCGGGCCCCGGCCTCGGCCTCGAGATCGCCCGCGTCTTCGGCCGGGCCGGCTTCACCGTCGCCCTCGTCTCGCGGAACCAGGAGAAGCTGGACGGCCTGGCCGCCCGCCTCGCCGAGGAGGGCATCGAGGCGACGGGGTTCGCCGCCGACATCGCGCAGCCCGAGACCCTCACCGCCGCGCTGCGGGCGATCCGTGCCGACCTCGGTCCGATCGACGTCCTCGAGTTCTCCCCCGCCGACTCCGCTCTCACCCCGGTCGGCGTCCTGGACGTCACGCCCGAGAACCTGCAGCCGCAGATCGACTTCTACCTCGGCGGCGCGCTCCGCGCCGTCGGCGAGGTGGTTCCGGACATGATCGCCGCCGGCAGCGGGACGATCCTCGTCACCACCGGCGGCGGCTCCGTCTCCCCGCACGCGGCGCTGGCGAACATCAACATCGCCGCCGCGGGCCTGCGGAACTGGGTCCTCAACCTCCACTCCGCGCTCGAGCCCCGGGGCGTCTACGCCGCCCACGTGGCGATCACCGCGCTCATCGACGGCGGCCACCCGGACGCGGCGGCCGAGGTCATCGCCCGGTCCTACCTCGACCTCCACCGCAGCCGCGACCGCGCCGAGCTGCACTACGTCGCCTGGGACGCGTGACCGCGGGCGCGGAGCGGGAGCCGCCTGTGCGGCGGACCCGGATCCGCGCCGCGGCGGGAGAGGGCAGTCGGTAGGGTCGTCGCGTGAGTGATGAGACGAGCAGCTACGCCCGCGCAGGAGTCGACACGGCGGCGGGGGACCTCGCCGTCGAGCTGATGAAGTCGGCGGTGTCGGCGACGCACGACAGCCGGGTCCTCGGCGGGGTCGGCGGCTTCGCGGGCCTCTACGACGTCTCCTTCCTCCGCGACTTCCGAGCCCCCCTCCTCGCGACCTCGACCGACGGCGTCGGCACCAAGGTCGCGCTCGCCCAGGCGATCGACAAGCACGACACCATCGGGCAGGACCTCGTCGGCATGGTCGTCGACGACATCGTCGTGGTCGGCGCCCGCCCCTTCTTCATGACCGACTACATCGCGTGCGGCAAGGTCGTCCCGGCCCGCATCGCCGACATCGTCGCCGGCATCGCGCGCGCCTGTTCCGAGACGGGCACCGCGCTCGTCGGCGGCGAGACGGCCGAGCACCCGGGCCTGCTCGGACCCGACGACTACGACGTGGCGGGCGCGGCGGTCGGCGCGATCGAGGCCGACCAGGTGCGCGGCGCCGACCGCGTGCGCGACGGCGACGTCGTGGTGGCGATGGCCTCCTCCGGACTGCACTCGAACGGCTACTCGCTCGTGCGCCACATCCTCGCCGAGCGCGGCATCGGCTTCACCGACCGCTCCGAGGAGCTGGGCGGCGTGGTCGGCGAGGTGCTGCTGGAGCCGACCCGCCTCTACACCCGGCCCCTCCTCGACCTGCTCGACGACGCCGAGCTCGGCCCGGCCGTCCACTCCATCAGCCACGTCACCGGCGGCGGGATCGCGGCGAACCTCGCACGGGTGCTGCCGCGCGGCTCCTGGGTCGAGGTCGAGCGGGCGAGCTGGAGCCCGTCCGACGTGTTCCGCGCGCTCGCCGGGATGTCCGGCGCGACGCTCGAGAGCACCGAGGGCACCTGGAACCTCGGCATCGGCATGTTCGCCGTGGTCGCGGCGGAGGCGGCCGACGGCGTGATCGCGCGCCTCGAGCGCTCGGGCGTCCCGTCGTGGGTCGCGGGCCGCGTCTCGACCGCCGCGCGCGGGTTCGAGGGCTTCGAGCAGGGCGCGAAGGGCGTCGACGGCGGAGCGGTCCGCCTGGTCGGGTCCTACGCGGGCTGATCCCCGGAGGCGTCGCGGATCAGCGCGGTGCGGCGTGCGCGCGCTCCCAGGAGTGCTCGTGCCGGGTCAGCAGCCACGAGCCCGCCGCGCAGAGGGCGCAGGCGGCCGCGGTGGCGAGCAGGGCGGTCGCCCAGGTCGGGGCGTCGCGGCTGACGAGCAGGTTCGCACAGGCGACCAGCACGCCGAGGCCGGCGCCCGCGCTGGTGCCGAGCACGAACGGGCCGTCGCGGCGGCTCGCGACGCGCACCGCGACCATGCCGGCGACCGCTCCCGCGCCTCCGACGACTCCGATGCCCGCGCCGGAGGCCGCTCCCATGAGCAGGCCGAAGCTCACCAGTCCGGGCGGTCCGTCGGCGGCGAGGACGCCGGGCAGGTAGAGGACCAGGGCGACGGCGGCGCCGACCGCGCCGCCCACCAGGATCGCGCCGACCAGCAGGGCGGCGGTGACGTAGCCGACCCGCGCGACAGGCCGCGCGGATCCTCCGGGTTCGAACATTCGCGGCTCCATCGACGCGGCCCGCGGGGCAGCGGGCGGTCCTCGGACAGTACGCCCGAACGCCCCTCGGCGGAACCGTCGTCGGGGATCGGCGGGGCTAGCGCCGGAGGGTCTCGCTCGGGAGCTCGCCGAACCGCGTCGCGTAGTGCTGGGCGAAGCGGCCGCCGCTGATGAACCCCCAGCGTGCGGCGACGTCGCCGACCACCAGCGAGCCGATCGATCCGGCCGAGAGCTCCTCGTGCGCGCGCTCGAGGCGGACGTCGCGCAGGTAGTGCCGCGGGGTCTCGCCGAAGGCGCGCTGGAACGCGAGCTGCACGCCGCGGACCGTGAGCCCGGCCGCGTCGGCGATGTCGGCCACTCCGAGGGGCAGGTCGGCGTTGGCCTGCACGAACTCCACGGCCCGGCGGAGGCGCCGCGCGCTGACCGAGGGCGGCACGGCCGGCAGCGGGGCGATGCGGTGGGCGAAGGTCTGCAGGGCGGCGAGCGCGGCGATGCGGGCGACGCCGTCGCGCTGCAGCACGGTGGGCGCGTGCGCGGAGGCGAGGGTGTCGCGCAGGAGCCGGATCGCCGCCCACCAGGCGGTCGTGTCGCGCGCCACGGGGGCGAACCGCAGCGGGCCGGGCTCGGTGCCGTGCAGCTCGGCGGCGATCGCCTCGAGGTGGGCGGCCTCGAAGTGCACGAGCGCGTCGCGGTACTCGAAGGCCTCGAAGCCGAAGGGCCGGCCGCTCGGGAACATGGCCGGGCGCCCGACGACGAGGCGGTGCTCGTCGCGCCCCAGATCGAGGGAGGCGCGCCCCGCGGTCAGCCAGAGGGCGACGTAGACGTCGCTCGGGGCTACCGTGCCGCGCACCCGGCCCAGGAAGGAGGCGGAGTGGAGGCTCACGGGCCCGGGCCCGGTCGTCGTGTAGCGGAACGCGAACGGCACGACCGAGCGCTCGGCCCGGAAGCCGGAGCCGTTGTACGAGCCGGCGTAGAAGTCGCGCGCCTCGTCGAGGTCGCTCCCGCGACGCTCCGACTGCCACACGGGCAGCCGTGCGGGCGGGGAAGTGCTCATCGGGTCAGTGTCCCAGGGGGCACCGACATTCTGCACTCAGTGGCGGAAAGCGGGAGAACGTGCTCGGCCGAGCGACCCGCGCTCCAGGTCGGGTCCCTCACCCGCCGGATCGCCGTCCGCACGCGAAACGGGGCCGCCCCGAGGGAGCGGCCCCGATTCACGGGAGGAGTCACGCACGCTTCTGGTGCGGCTCCTCGACGAGGTCCGTGTCGTCGCCGTCGTCCTCGGCGTCGATCCACTTCGAGTAGTCCGGCTCGTCCGGGTGGCTGAGCTCGCGCTCGAGCGCGCTGTAATCGACCGCCGGGCTGAACGACTTCAGCTCACGGGCGATCTTGGTGTTCTTCGCCTTCTGACGGCCGCGCCCCATGGGTGACCCCCTCACGATGACAGGCCAGACGGGCAGTGAGCCGGCTGGGGAAAAGAGCAGACAGGGAAAGTTGAAATCTACGCGGTAGTTTAGCAGACGGGGGACACGCCACCCCGGGCCTCGATCTGCCGGACGGCCGCCCATCCTCGACCGCGTCAGGAGCACCGTGGACAGCGTCGCCCCACCGCGTCCCGTCGTGGTGATCGGCGCGGGCCAGGCGGGTCTGTCCGTGGCCTACTACCTGCGCCGTCTCGGCCTCGTCCCCGGGCGCGACCTGATCGTCCTCGACCGCGGTCCGGAGCCCGGCGGGGCCTGGCAGTTCCGCTGGGAGGCCCTGCGGCTCGGCTCCGTGCACCGCGTGCACGATCTCCCGGGCATGGAGCGGATGGGGCTCTCGTTCCGCACGGCCGATCACCGGCGACCGGCACGGGACGTGGTCCGCGAGTACTACGGGCGCTACGAGGAGGAGCTCGGTCTCGAGATCCGCCGTCCGGAGTCGGTGCGGCGCGTCACGAGTGCGACGCCGCACGACACGAGGTCGCCGCTCGTCGTCGAGTCCGACCGCGCGGTCGAGCGCGCGAGTCTGCTCGTCAACGCGACCGGCACCTGGGGATCGCCCTTCGTCCCGCACTACCCCGGGCGCGACCGCTTCCGCGGCGTGCAGATCGACCCGACCGAGTACGCCCGCGCCGAGGACTTCGCCGGGAAGCAGGTGCTCGTGGTCGGCGGCGGCACCTCGGCGATCGGCTTCCTGCTGGAGCTCGAGCGGGTGGCGCGCTCGCTGACGTGGGCGACGCGGCGACCGGTGGTCTACCACGACGGCGAGCAGCTGGCGATGGAGTCGGCGGTGGAGGCGGTGGCCGAGCAGGACCGCGCCGCCCGCGCCGGGCTGCCCCTCCCGAGCATCGTCGGCGGCACGGGCGTGCAGCGCACCCGCCGGGTGGTCGCCGGGATCGAGCGCGGGCTCCTGCACGAGCGGGGCATGTTCTCGTCGATCGAGGAGGAGGGCGTGCGCTGGCCGGACGGCTCCTTCACGCGCGCCGACGCGATCATCTGGGCGACGGGCTTCCGGCCGGAGCTGCGCCACCTCGCTCCGCTCGGGCTGCGCGAGCGCGAGGGCGGCATCGCGGTCGCCGACGGAGCCTCGCTGACGGATCCGCGCGTCTTCTTCGCCGGCTACGGCCCGACGGCCTCGACCATCGGGGCGAACCGCTCGGGCCGGCGCATCGCGCGCGCGGTCGTGGCGCGTCTGCCCTGAGCGCGCCTGCCCTGAGCCGGCCTGATCTGAGCCGGTCCGCCCTGAGCGGCGCGGCGCCTCAGATCCTGCCGTCCCAGTCCACCGGCACGACGGAGCCGCGGTAGCGGATCCCGTCCACGCGGATCGGCCCGGCGAGCGCGGGCGAGAGCGGCGCGACGACCAGGGTGTCGCCTCCGGGAGCGAGCCCCAGCGCCGCCGACAGCACGGCGACGGAGGCGGCCGCCGACCAGGCCTGCGGTCGGCAGGCCGCCGGGTACGGCACCGGCGCGTGCACCTCGGCGGCGGGGTCGCCCGAGTGCAGCTCGGGCATCCGGTAGCCGAAGCCCTCGGCCGCGGCGATCAGTCCGCGCGAGAGGGTCGTCGCCTCCGCCCCGAAGCCCTCCCGGGCGAGCCCGGTGACGGCGATCGCGGTGTCGTGGGCCCAGACGGAGCCGCCGTGGTACGACAGCGGCCAGTAGCCGCCCGAGCCGGTGTCCAGGGTGCGCAGGCCGAAGCCCGAGTCGAGCCCGGGGGAGACCAGCAGCTCGGCGACCCGGGCGGCGTGCTCGGGGGAGAGGATGCCGGTGCCGAGGAGGTGGCCGAGGTTGCTGGTGATCGTGTCGACCGGGCGCCCGGCCGCGTCGAGCGCGATCGCCGGGTAGCCGCCGTCGGCGTCGTCGATCCAGAACGCCTCCGCGAAGCGCGCCTTCAGCGTCGACGCCGCCTCGCGCCACTCCGAGCCCTCACGGCCGAGGTGCTCGAGCAGCGCCGCTCCGCCGACCATGGCCTCGTGGGCGTAGGCCTGCACCTCGCAGAGCGCGATCGGACCCTCGGCGAGCGTGCCGTCGCGCCACTGGATCGAGTCGCCCGAGTCCTTCCAGCCCTGGTTGGCGAGGCCGTGCCCCGTGGTGTCGACGTACTCGAGGAACCCGTCGCCGTCCGAGTCGCCGTCGTCGCGGAGCCAGCGCAGCGCCGCCTCCAGAGCGGGCAGCAGCTCCTCGACCTCGTCGTCCGGGAGCCCCCAGCGCCAGGCGTCGTGGAGGAGGCAGACCCAGAGCGCGGTGGCGTCGACCGTGCCGAAGTAGAGCGGGGGCAGCGAGACGCCCTCGCCGGGGATCTCGAGGGTCGTGGCGCGCAGCTCGTGCATGATCCTGCCCGGCTGCTCGGCGGTGTCCGCGACGTGGCGGGTGCCCTGGAGGCCGGCCAGGACGCGGAGGGTGGAGGCGGCGATCCCGGTCCCGAGGGGGAGGAGCATCCGCGCCGCCCAGATCGAGTCGCGGCCGAAGAGGGTGAAGAACCACGGCGCTCCCGCCGCGAGGAACGGCTCGCCGGGCCGCTCCACGGTGACCATGCGCAGGGCGTCGAGGTCGTCGAGCGCGGCGCGGCACCAGGAGGCGAGGCGGGAGTCGCCGGTCTCGAGCGCGGTCCCCGCCCATTCGGCCGGTCCGGACGCGGCGGCGACCACGGCGGAGGCGTCCTCCGCGGCGACGCTCCACACGACCTCGACGCTCCCGCGGGCCGGGACCACGACGCTCCAGGTGAGCACCGTGCCCGAGATCGAGGCGCCGGGTGCGCGCAGCTCGGCGCGGACCGGGCCGTGGGTCCAGTCGAGGCCCCCGTCCACCGGAGCGGTCGCGAAGGAGGGCTCGTCGCGGAGCCCCGCCTTCACCACGTGCACGAGCGAGAAGTCGGGGTCGAGGGTCAGCTCGACGGTCGTCGCGACCTCGTCGGGGAGCGCCGACTCGAGGCGGATGCTCTCGCGGACGCCGCCGGCGGAGACCTCCCGCGAGCGGACCACGCGGATCCGCGGGTCCGCGGCGGCGTCGTCGAGATGGCGGGCGAGCGCGGTGAAGCGGGCGGAGGAGGCGCCGTCGCGGCCGGTCGCGATCGCCTCGAGCGCCGCGCCGCCCACGCGGAGCGAGGCGCCCGCGAGCACGCGCACGTCGCCGAGGTAGAGCCCGTGCACGGGGCGGGAGCCGACCTCGCCCGCCTCGTCCGACCACAGCTGCACGGGTGCGCGGAGCAGGACGAGGGAGTCGTGGAGGAGGGGCTGGCGGGGCGGGGTCTGTCGGTCGTCGCGCTCGGTCGTCACGGTCGACTCCTCACTGGATCGTCGGTGCTGGGGGCGTGCCGCCGATCGTCCTCCGCCGGCCCCGGGAGTGCCGGAGCGTGGCGGACGGTTGACAGCGGCGTCGTCGGAGGTAACCTTACCGAAGGATTTGATCGATCAAACCGGTATATTCCGCCAGGTTGGAACGATCAAGAGCACGTCGAGGAGGACCCATGGCACTGCCGACCGTCGAGGACGTCGCCCGTGCCGCCGGCGTCTCGCGCCAGACCGTGTCGAACGTGCTCAACAGCCCGCACATCGTCCGTGACAGCACCCGCGAGCGCGTGGAGAAGGCGATCGGCGACCTCAACTACCGGCCGCACGCCTCGGCCCGCCGCCTCCGCACCCGCAAGTCCGGCACCATCGGCGTCCGGATGGACCGCGTGCTCGACGGCATCTCCGGCAGCCTGCTCGACCGCTTCCTCCACGCCGTCACCGAGCAGGCCGATGCGCGGGGCATGCGCATCCTCCTCTACACGGCGAAGAGCCCGGAGGAGGAGATCGAGCGGATCGGGCGCCTCCGCGACGGAGCCGACGTCGACGCCTTCGTGCTCACCTCCACCTTCTACGGCGACCCCCGGACCGCCTGGCTGATCGAGCAGGCCGTGCCCTTCGTCACCTTCGGCCGGCCGTGGGGCGTCGACGACCGCAACGACCCGCAGCACCTCTGGGTCGACGTCGACGGCGCCGCCGGGCTCGCCCAGGCCACGGCGCACCTCGCCGACAGCGGCTGCTCCCGCATCGGCTTCCTCGGCTGGCCGAGCGGATCCGCGACCGGCGACGACCGCCGCGGCGGCTGGGAGCGGGTGCACCGCGAGCGGTTCCCCGACGCGCCCCTGCTCGCCGCCTCCTCCGAGGACGACGTCCAGCAGGCCCGGATCGCGGCCATCGAGTTCCTCCGCTCGACCCCGGAGCTCGACGGGCTGGTCTGCGTCTCCGACTCGCTCGCGCTCGGCGCCTCGATGGCCGCCGTGGCCGTCGGCCGGTCCTCCCTCCCGATCGTCGGCTTCGACAACACCCCCGTCGCCGCGGCCGTCGGTCTGCCGAGCATCGAGCAGGACCTCGACGCGGTGGCCGCGGGCGCGCTCGAGCTCCTGCTGGGCGAGCGCGGCGACGACGTCGTCCACCGCTCGCTCGCGCCGGGCGAGGCCCACCGCCTGATCGAGCCCCACCTCGTGCTCCGCACACCCCTCCACCACCCCGCCGACTGAGGCGCCGTCACTCCGACCGGCGCCCCTCCCCACGAAAGGCCAGACCATGACACCCACCCACCGCGCGGCACGCTGGGGTGCCGCGATCCTCGCCGGAGGCCTGCTGCTCCCGCTCGCCGCCTGCTCGAGCGGCTCCGACTCCGGTGACGCGGGCGGCGACTCCGCCCTCACCGTGATGATCGGCTCGTCCGGCGACGCCGAGACGACCGCCGTCACCGACGCCGTGAACGCCTGGGGCGAGCAGAACAGCACGACGGTCGACGTGGTCGCCGCCAGCGACCTGACGCAGCAGCTCGGCCAGGGCTTCTCCGGCGGCAACCCGCCCGATCTCTTCTACATGAGCTGGGACCAGTTCCAGACCTACGCGAGCAACCGCTACCTGGAGCCGTACGCCCAGGACGCCGGGAACGCCGACACCTTCTACCCGGCGCTGCGCGACGCGTTCAGCTACGACGACCGGTTCTACTGCGAGCCCAAGGACTTCTCCACGCTCGGCCTCGTGATCAACACGGACCTCTGGGCGGCGGCCGGCCTCACCGACGCGGACGTCCCCACCGACTGGGCCTCGCTCGAGGCGGCGGCGACGAAGCTGACCGCGAACGGAGTGACCGGGCTCTCCTTCGGCGCCGAGTACGCGCGCATCGGCACCTTCATGAACCAGGCCGGCGGATCGCTCCTCTCGGAGGACGGCACCACCGTCACCGCGGACACCCCCGAGAACGTCGCGGGCCTGACCGAGGTGAAGACGCTGCTCACCGACGGCGTGCTGAAGTTCCCGGCCGCGCTCGACTCCGGCTGGTCCGGCGAGGCGTTCGGCAAGGGCGCGGCGGCGATGGTCATCGAGGGCCCGTGGATCAACGGAGCGCTCGCGGCCGACTACCCCGACGTGAACTACCGCGTCGCCGAGCTCCCCGCCGGCCCCGGCGGGAAGTCGACCTTCACCTTCAGCAACTGCTGGGGCATCCCCGTCGGCAGCGCCACGGCCGAGAAGACGGAGTCGCTCGTGTCGGCCCTGACCTCGGACGAGCAGCAGCTCGCCTTCTCGGACGCCTTCGGAGTCATCCCCTCCACCGAGACCGGAGCCGCCGAGTACGCGACGAAGTACCCCGAGAACTCCGCCTTCGTCTCCGGCAACGACTACGCGGTGAGCCCGGTGGCTTTCGCCGGCGCGGCGACCGTCATCACCGACTTCAACTCGGCGCTCGAGGGCCTCGCGACCGGCGACCCGGAGTCGATCCTCGGCGATCTGCAGACCAACCTGCAGGACGCGCTCGACACCGCGAACGCGAAGTAGCCCGGCCGGGAGGCGGCGGACCCGACCGCCGCCTCCCCGTGCCCGACCGGCACGCCCCACCCCGCGCACGTGAGTCGAAGGAGACGCATCGATGAGCACCACCGCCGCCCCCCGGAGCCGCCGCTCCGGCATCCGCGGGCACGAGGCCCGCTACGGCTGGCTCTTCACCCTCCCGGCGATCGTCGTGATCGGCGTGTTCCTCGTCGTCCCGATCGGCCTCGCCCTCTGGGTCAGCGTCAGCAACTGGAACGGGCTCGGCTCGCCCCTCGGGCCGACCGCGCAGTTCGTCGGAGCCGACAACTACCGCGCGGTGCTCACCGACTCCGGCCTGGCGCAGAAGGACTTCGGCACCGCGATCCGCAACAACGTCTACTACGTGCTGCTCGTGGTGCCGCTGCAGACCGCGCTCGCGCTCTTCCTCGCCGTGCAGGTGAACCGGCGGATCCTGCGGGGCCGGGGCTTCTTCCGCACCGCCTTCTACTTCCCCTCCGTCACCTCCTCGATCGCGATCACCGTGATCTTCCTGTTCCTCTTCTCCGCCTCCGGCGTCGTCAACGCGGTGCTCGGCTGGTTCGGCGCCGACGGGCCGACCTGGATGGCCGACCCGACCGGCGTTCTGCACTCGCTCCTGGGCGCCGTCGGCGTCGACGGCTCCGGGCCGCTGGCCGCGGGCGCCCCGCTCGGCCTCACCTGGTGGGACTGGCTGTCCGGCCCGTCCGTCGCGATGTGCGTTCTGATCACGATGGCGATCTTCACCACCTCGGGCACGTTCATGCTGCTGTTCCTCGCGGCGCTGCAGAACATCGGCGCCGAGATCGACGAGGCGGCGCTCATGGACGGCGCCGGCCCGCTCCGGAAGTTCTTCTCGGTCACTCTGCCGATGCTCAAGCCCACGCTCTTCACCGTGCTGACCCTCGGACTGATCGGCACCTGGCAGGTGTTCGACCAGATCTACCTCACCGGAGGAGGGGCGCCGGGCAAGACGCTGCTCACCCCGGCGTACCTCGCCTACGAGTCCTCGTTCACGGATCTCCGCTGGGGTCAGGGCGCCGCGATCGCCTTCATCCTCTTCTTCATCATCGTCGTGCTGACGCTCCTGCAGCGGGCGCTCCTCCGAGAGAAGGGGGAGCCGCGCCGGCGCCCCCGCCGCGCCGCCCGCGCCGACGCCGCGACGACCCTCACCACGGGAGGCATCCGATGAGCACGCTGACCGAGCCCGGCACCCGCGCCCCCGAGAGCCCCGAGCCCGCCGCGCCGGTCCCGCACCGCCGCATCCGCCTCGGCGCGCGCGGCCGCGCGTCGCTGATCGGCGGCTACCTGCTGCTGATCGCGCTGGCGCTGGTGTACATCTACCCGTTCCTGATCTCGGTCGCCTCGTCGTTCAAGTCGGACGCCGACGCCACCGCGAACCCGCTGTCGCTGCTGCCCGCGACCTGGTCGTTCGCCTCCTACGAGCGGCTGTTCACCGACGTCCCGCTGCCGCTGTGGACGCTCAACTCGGTGATCGTCACCGTGTTCGTCACGGTCGGCCGGGTCTTCTTCGACTCGCTGGCCGGCTACGCGCTGTCGCGGCTGCGCTTCCGCGGACGGGGCCTGCTGTTCGCGCTGTTCATCGGAGTGATGAGCGTGCCCGCGGTGGTGCTGCTGATCCCGCGGTTCCTGATCCTCAAGCAGCTCGGCCTCTACGACAGCTACGCGGGGATGATCGTCCCGCTGATCGTGGACGCGGCGGGGATCTTCATCATGAAGCAGTTCTTCGACTCGATCCCGCTCTCCATCGAGGAGGCCGCGCGGATCGACGGAGCCGGAGTGTTCCGGACCTTCCGCTCGATCGTGGTGCCGATGGCGCGTCCGGCGATCGTGACGCTGTTCATCCTGTCGTTCCAGGGCTCGTGGAACGAGTTCTCGCACTTCGTGGTGTCTCGGCAGTCGCCGGAGCTCAACACGCTGACGACCGGAGTCGCGTCGCTCGTGTCGGGGCAGCTGGGCACCGGCAACCAGTACCCGCTGCAGCTCGCGGCCGCGGTGCTGATGTCGATCCCGGTGGCCGTGCTGTTCTTCGTCTTCCAGCGGCGGATCATGAACACGACCGAGGGCGCGGAGAAGGGCTGACGCGGGGGCTCCGGCTCCTGCTGAGCGAGCATCGCGCGTGGGTGACCGGTTCCTGCTGATCGAGCAGCGCACAGGGCGCGTATCGAGATCCGTGTCCGTGCGACGGGCCTCGATACGCGCCTGCGGGGCTGCTCGACCAGCATGCGGGAGTGCCGCCGCTACTTCGCGAGGAACTCCAGGACGACGCGGTTCCACTCCTCCGGGTGGCTCACGGTCACTCCGTGCGGGGCGCCGTGGACGACGTGCAGCTCGGAGCCGGGGATCGCCGCGTGGGTGCGGGCGCCGGAGCCCTCGAACGGAACCGTGCCGTCGCCGTCGCCGTGGATGACGAGCGCGGGCACCGACACGTTGGGCAGGTCCTCGCGGAAGTCGGTGGTCGCGAACGCCGTCATGCAGGCGAGGGCCGCGTGCTTGGCCGACTGCTTCGCCAGAGCGATCGCCTCCTGGCGCTGCTCCTCCGTCACCTTCAGCACGCCGTCGACCGAGAAGAAGTCGGTGGTGAACTGGTCGTAGAAGTCGTCCTCGCTCTTCGTGAGGCCCGCGGTCATCTGCGCGGCCTGCGCCTTCTCGAGCGGGCCGTCCGGGTTGTCGTCCGTCTTCATCAGGTACGGCGGGACGGCCGAGGCGAAGACGACGCTGTGCAGGCGATCGGCGCCGTACTTCGTGAAGTAGCGGGCGACCTCGCCGCCGCCCATCGAGAAGCCGACCAGGGTGACGTCCTGCAGGTCGAGCTCGGTGAGGAGGGTGTGCAGGTCCTCGGTGAGCGTGTCGTAGCTGTAGCCGGTGAGCGGCTTGTCGCTGCGCCCGAAGCCGCGGCGGTCGTAGGTGACGACGCGGTAGCCGGCCTCGGCGAACGCGGGGACCTGCTCCTTCCACGACTCGCCCGAGAGGGGCCAGCCGTGGATGAGGACCAGGGGGCGGCCCGATCCGCCGGTGTCGTCGACGTGCAGGTCCGTGTCCTTGAAGAGTCCGTGGTGGGCGGTGATCTCGGCCATGGCGAGTGCTCCTTCCGGCGCCGACGATCGGCGTCACTTGATGTTCGAGGACGTCCCTGCGAGCGGATGGCCGGGGCGGGGAGGGTTGACAGCTCCCGTCACTCCGCGACGACGGCCGCGGCGAGGCCCCGCAGCGCGGTGTGCAGCCCGGGGCTCATGGGCAGCCCGGCGTCGAGCACCGCGTTCGCGGCGGCGACCAGCACCGGTGCCGCAGGGGAGGAGACCACGGTGAGGCCGGCGGGCGGATCCGCGTCGCCCGAGGGCCGCACGACCAGGACGAGCCGGGAGCTGGGAGCGCTCGTGCTGATCGTCGCTCCCGATCGGGCGGGCAGCACCGCGAGGGTGCCGCGGCCGACGAACTCGCGCTCCTCCCGACTGGCGACGGTGAACGCGCCCTCGAGCGGGAGCAGGAGCACCACCGACCCCGGGTCGGCGCGGGGGCTCGGGCGGAAGTCGATCGTGCCGGCCGTGTGCCAGATCCGCCGGAGGAGCACGCCCTCGGCAGCCGCCTCCTGCCCGGTGACGGCGAACGCGGGGTCGGGCCCGGCCTCGGCGTGGCGGGCCCGCAGCCAGTGCCGGGCGGAGTCGCCGCGGAGGGGCATCGGGCGGATCAGCGGATCGGACACGGCGGCTCCCGAGGAACGCGGACCTGAATCGGCCGAGACAGTGAGGAACCATCATCCTAGGAGCGGCGGGAGGCGTGGTCTCCGGAGTGGCGCGTCCTCACATGCCGATGCCGCCCCGGCCGCGCTGAGCGCGACGCCGGAGCGGCATCCGAAGGGTGGTGCGGACTACTGGAATCCGCCGCCGCGGTCCTCCGGGTCCTCGATCGGGTCGGAGTCGGGAGTGTCGATCGAGTAGGTCACGTGGACCGCCTCGCCGACCTCCTTCGCGGAGACGGCGTTGTAGACGAGGTGCGTCTCCTGGCCGTCGACGGCGGCGTAGACGTCGACCTCCTTCTCGTAGCCCCCCTCGGTGCTGACGCGGTTCTCGGTCTGGCCGTCGAACGGCCCGCCCTGGAAGAAGGCGAGGTAGCTCTCGCCCTCGGCGAGTGCGCGGATGTCGTTGCTCATGCCCCCAGGTCTACCACTCGGCGCCTTCCCGCCGCTCGGCCTTGCGCTCGGCGGGCGGAGGAGGGCCGGGGCGCCGCATTCCTCACGCCGGTCGTTCTCGGCTCCGCGGCCGGGGTCAGGAGGCCGACCGTTCCATCCGGCGCCAGGCTCCGCCGAGCAGCGGAGTGCCGGCGGCGACCACGTAGACCACGGCGGTGACGGCGAAGGTGAGGCGGAGGCCGAGCGTGTCGGCGGCGAGCCCTCCGAGGACTCCGCCGAGCGGCATCCCTGCCCAGGTCCCGGCGGACACGAGTCCGAGCACGCGCGCCTGGAGGGCGGTCGGGATGCGATCGAGGAAGACCGCGCCGAGGATCGGGTTCAGGGCTCCGGCGGCGAGCCCGCAGACGGCGGCCGAGGCGGCCAGCCCCACGACACCGAGACCGAGAGCCGGCGCGGCTCCGTAGGTGGCGGCGACGAGGAAGCAGGCGGCGAAGGGGATCCGGCGCGGCAGGCGGTGCGCGACGAGGCCGAAGGCGAGCGTTCCGGTCAGGGCGGCCGCGCCGAACACGCCGGAGACGAGGCCGAGGGACGACGCGCCCTCGAGGTGCCGCTCGGCGTAGAGGGGGAGGAGCGTGCTCGACCGGGCGGCGTCGAGGGTGTTGGTGACGAGGACGAGGGCGATGATGCAGCGCAGGAGGGGATCCCGGCGGATGAAGCGCAGACCCTCCCGGAGGTCCGACCAGTAGCCCGTCGAGCTCTCCTCCGGCCCCTCGGGGGTGGTCGACGGTGCCCGGACGAGTGCCGCCGTGAGGATCGCGGACGCGGCGAAGGACACTGCGGTCGCGAGGAGGGCCGCATCGGCGCCGAGAGTGCTGACCATCACCCCCGCGAGCGGCGCGCCGAGCATGGTGGAGAGGCGGGTGGTGGCGTCGAGGAAGCCGACCGAGCGCTCCAGCGGGATGCCCGCCGTCTGGGAGAGGCGGGGGAGGAGGACGCGTCGGGCGGTCTCCCCGGGGACGTCGAGGAGGCCGCTGACGAAGACGATCGTCAGGAGGACCGGGAACGGCAGCGCGTCGAGCGCGGTCAGGAGCGGGATGAGCGCGAGACTCGTGCCGCTCACCGCGTCGGAGAGCACGGACGACCGCACGAGGCCGACACGATCGACGAGTGCGCCGCCGAGCGGCCCGCCGAGGAGGACGGGTGCGGTCGCCGCGGCGGCCGCTGTCCCTACCTCCACCGGTCCTCCGCCCGCGCTCAGCACCAGGAACGGCACGGCGAACAGGGTGACGACGTTGCCGGTTCTGGAGAGGACGTGCCCGACGAGGAGTGCGGCGAGGGGCCGCGAGGAGCGCTCCGCCGCGCTCATCGCGGCCGGCGGTAGGCCTGGACGAGGAAGAACACCTCTTCCGACCCGTCGTCGGTCCGGTGGTCGTCGCTGATCCGCGCCCACTTCCGGTCGAGCTGCGCGAGCTCGTCGCGCAGCTCCCACAGCTGATCCGCGCTCAGGCGCCAGCGGCGGTCGCTGCTCGTGCCGGCGCTCACCCACTCCTCCGGCAGCGTCGGCGTCGACGCGAGGTACTCGTCGTACTGCTGCGCGTAGACGCGGGAGATCGCCGCCGCCATCTCACGGAGGGCTCCGAGCTTCTCCGGGTCGCGTGCGACCTCGCTCTCGTCCCACACGGTCTCGAGGTGCTTCGCCCTCCACCAGCGTTCCCGCCGATCCCGGCCCGACTCCGGCGCCTCCTCGATCAGCCCGGCTCCCGCCAGCTTCGTCAGGTGGTAGCTCAGCGTCCCCGGCGCCTCGTCGATGTGCTCCGAGAGCTGCGCGGCGGTTCGTGGGCTGAGCTCTCGGAGCAGCCCAAGCAGGCGTAGGCGGGTGGGGTGAGCAAGGACGCGCATGTGAGCTGCGTCGTGCAGATTCGATCGGTCGACCATGCGCTCAGCCTAAAGCACAAGAAAGATTGTGCAAGAAGCGTTGTGTATCTGGGTGGCGGCGCGGTACTTCGACGACCCGTCAGGGCACGAGCCGCTGCGTGATCGAGGCCGTCGGCCCGCTCAGCGCGATCTCGGCGAGCGCGCCGTTGACCAGGGGCATCTGCGGCGGCTGGTGCCCGGTGTCGACGTCGAGGATCACCGGCACGCCGAGATCGCCGAGAGCCCGCCGCACCGCGTCCTCCTGGCTCAGCTCGGGCAGGGACGCGCCCTCGGTCCGGCCGATCAGGACGCCGGTCGCCTGCTCGAACCACCCCGCGAGCCGGAGGGAGGTGAGCATCCGGAGCACCGAGACGGAGTCGGACCCGGCCGCCTCCAGGTAGACGACGGTGCCCTCCGCCGCGTGCCGGCGAGCGAAACCCGGCACGTCGCCGTAGGGCGTGCCCGCGAGCAGGGACACCGTCTCGAGGCATCCGCCGATCAAGCGGCCGGACATCGCCGCGTCCGCTGCCCCGTCGAGCGAGCGCCAGCGGGTCGGCTCCTCGTAGGCCCGATCGCGGTCGAGCGGCTCGTCCGCCCACGCACCCCACGGACGGCTCCGGCGTCGCGGCGCGGCGTGCTGCGTGAACGCGGCTCCGGGCTCGAGACCGGCGACCTCCGTCCAGCGGTGGAACCCGACCGGCAGCTCCCACGGCTCGTCCATCAGATTGGCGCCGTGGATCGTCGCGAGCCCGGTCGTCGTCGTCAGGGGCAGGAGCAGCGTCGAGACGTCCGACCAGCCGACGAACCAGGGCCGGGCCTCCGCGAGGGCGTGCCAGTCGAGCCTCTCCAGCAGCTCGACGGCGAGCTCGCCGCCCCATGGAGGAAGGACCGCGTCCCCGCTCCGGAAGGCGTCGTGCAGGTCGGCCGCCCGATCCGCGGCGGACGCCGGAGCGAGTCCGCCGAGGAGGGCGTGCGGCCGGACCCGGACGTCGTATCCCGCCGAGCCGAGTCGGCGCGCGGCGTCCTGCAGCCGGTCGTGCAGGTGCTCGGGGACTCCCATCGAGGGCGCGGGCACCTCCACCCGGCCTCCGACGCGGAGGGGCGCGGGGTACGTGATGCTCGCCATCCGACGACGCTAACGCCCCTCGCGGTGACGGGCTTCGAATGCTCCGTCCGGCGAGTACCTCCGCGCCCTTCCTGCCCCGACTCGCGGGCGGCCGCTGAGCGCGATCGCGAGAGGGGTCGGCGCGAGTGCCGCGCCGCCCACCCACCCACTCGTGCGCAGCGCCGCCCGCCGGGAAGAAAGATGGGGCCGGGAGGCGCACCGGAACGTGACGTCCCGGTCTCGCACAGGCGTCTCGGCTCCGCTGCTGCCTGCGGCGACCCGCGCCACGCGGCGCCCTCAGCTCGTGAGGCGGCCGATCTCGTCCTCGGAGAGGAGGCGGTCGGAGTAGAGCACGATGCGAGCCGCGGGGTCGGGGCTGTGCGCATCGGGGCCCGCCCACCTCCGGTCGAGACCGAGTCGAGCGACCGTCCGGTGCGATCGCTCGTTCCGTTCCGCGACGACCGCGGTCACGGGGAGCTCCGGCCTGAGCCGCCGCGCCCGCGCGATGCCTGCGGAGGCGATCTCCTGGGCGTACCCCCTGCCCCAGTGGTCCGGATGGACGGTGAACGCGACGTTCCAGGCCGTGTCGGTGAGGAGGGTGCATCCGCCGATCCCGATCGCACCGTCCGCGCCGCCCTCGGGACTCCGCAGCCGGACGACCCAGCTGCTGAGGTCGTCCCGTGCCCACTGCGCCGTCCGGCGGGCGAGCACCGCCCGGGTCTGCTCGACGGAGCCGTGCCGGAGGAGGGGGTCGCCCGCCGCGATCCGCTCGTCGGAGTACAGCCGCCACAGCTCGTCCAGATCGCTCTCGGCGGGACGGAACAGCCGGAGCCGCTCGGTCGTCTCGTCGGGGCGATCACCGGCGCCGATGCTGCCGCCGCTCGCTCGAGGGGGGACTCGCGACCACCGGCGCGGTCGCTGAGGGGTGAGGCGAGCGCGGTGACCGCGCCTGGACGTCCACCTGCTCAGCCCGTGATCAGGCCGGTGAGGCGGTCGGCGGCGGCTCCGACGGTCGAGACCGCGCTGACCGTGAAGAGGCACGCGACGCCCCAGAACCAGGTGCGACCGGGTGCCCCGGCGCTGCGCCGCTCGAAGGCGAGCCACCAGGCGCCGACCACCGAGACGCACGCCGCGACCACCGAGCCGAGCGCCATGCGGACGTACTCCTCCGGTCCGGGGGAGGACCAGGCCGTGGTCGCGAGGACGATGAGCAGCGGGGCCACGATCATCCCCAGTGCGCCGAGCAGCACCGCGTGGAGGTGACTGCGGGGAGGGGCCCCGGCCGTCGTCGTCGCGGTCCGCGTCCGAGTCGTGTCCATGCCGCGTCCCCCGTCGCCGCGGTCCGGTCCGCGCTGCCCCGACGCTATCCGCTCGCTGTCCCGCCGTCACCCCGCACCTCGAAGCGGGCCGCGTGCCAGGGTGGCGTCAGCACCACGCCGCCCGCGCCGCCCCGGCCGAACGCCGAGAACGTAGGATGTCCGGGATGACGATCGGACGCCGCCTCTTCCTCTCGGGAGCCGCCACGGGAGTCGGGCTCCTGGCTCTCGCGGGCTGCACGCCGTCGCGTCCGACGCCGACCCGCTCCGTCACGAAGGCCCCCGTGCCCACGCCGAGCACCACCGCCGTCCCCGCGCCGGCCGCCTTCGTGCGCTCCGCCTGGGCCGAGGATCCGTACGCGCTCGGCTCCGTCTCGTACCTGCCCGTCGGCGCGACGCCGCAGCACCGCACCGACCTGGGCACGGCGGTCCTCGACCGCGTCTTCCTCGCGGGCGAGGCCACCGACACGGAGGCGCCCGGCACGCTCCAGGGCGCCTGGAGCTCCGGGGTCCGCGCGGCCGCCGAGATCAGCGCCGTCGCCGACGAGGGCGAGCGGATCGCGATCGTCGGGGCCGGTCTCGCCGGAGCGGTCGCCGCGCGGCGCCTGTCCGACGCGGGCTTCGACGTCACCGTGGTCGAGGCGCGCGAGCGCACCGGCGGCCGCATCGCCACCGCGACTCCGGACGGCTGGCCGATCGCCGTCGAGACCGGAGCCTGGGCGCTCACCGGCCCGGGAGCCGCCCTGCGCGAGAGCATCGCGGACGCGGGCGTGGTCACGACCGCGGTCGACCTCGCCGACGTCCGCTCGAGCGACGCCGACGGCGCGGCTCTCGACACCGGCACCACGGGTGCCGACGCCCTGACCCGTGCTCTCGAGTGGGGAGCGGAGCAGCCGGAGGATCTGGCGCTCGCCGAGTCGTTCGCCGGCTCCGGAGCGCCCGATCCCGCCGAGGCCGAGCCGGGCTCCGGCGACGGCGACGCCGCCCGCGTGGCGGCGCACCTCGCCGGGACGACCGCGCTGCGCACCGGCGCCGCTCCCGAGGAGCTCTCCTCCTGGTACGGACTGGGCGACGCCTCCGCCGCCACGACCGCGGAGGAGCTGAGCGACGACTCCGGCGACGCGCTGCTGACCGACGGGCTCGCGCCGCTGGTCGACACCTTGCTCGCCGACGTCGAGGTCTCGCTGCGCGCCGTGGTGAGCGGCATCGGCTACACGGAGACCGGCGTCAGCATCCGCCTGGGCACCGGCGAGTCGTTCACAGCCGACCGGGTGCTGGTCACCGTGCCGATCGGGGTGCTCCAGACGGACGCGATCGCCTTCGACCCGCCGCTCCCGTTCGCGCAGCGCGCGGCCGTCGCGGCCCTCGGCTCCGGCGTCGTCGAGACGCTGTGGCTGCGCTTCGACGAGGCGTTCTGGGAGGCCGACGCCCCCGCGCGCTGGTCGCTCGTCGGCTCCGAGGCGGGCATCACCGAGTGGCTCAATCTTCAGCCGTCGACCGGCGAGGCGGTGCTCGTCGGGCTGGTCGGAGCGGATCAGGCCCTCTCGCTGCAGGATCTCAGCGACGACGAGCTGGTCACCCTCGCGCAGACGGCGCTCGAGCCGTTCGCCGTCGTCCCCGGCTGACGAGCTCGCGGAGCCGCGCCAGCGGCCCCCGCCACTCCGACGCGTGCGCCGCCCCGAGCGGCCGCACCCGGCTGAGCGCGAGGACGAACGCGGCGATGCCGGAGATCAGGCTCAGCACGATCACGTCGTAGAGCACGAACATCACGGGTCCGTCGACCTGGCCGGGGTCGAGGAAGAAGTACGGGTACCAGCCGATGAGGGCCCCGCGGACCAGGGTGATGACGCCCCAGACGATCGGGAAGCCGAGCACGGTCAGCGCCCCGCGCCAGGCGACCGGGCGGCGGCCGGGTCCGAGGATCCAGTCGAGGATCGCGAGCGTCGGGATCACGAAGTGCAGGAGCGCGCTCGACCAGGGCACGTCGACCCGCACGCCGCGGTTGTTGGCCTCGACCGCGATCAGCCCGAAGACGATCCCCGACACGACCATGTAGGTGAGCACGAGCGCCCGCACCGTGCTGAGCCAGCGCGGCTCCCGCTCGCGCGCGAGGGCGACCAGGCCGGACAGGCCCAGCACCACGACCCCGGCCATGTTCGACTGCGTCGTGAAGTAGGCGAAGAAGTTGTCGATCTGGAACGCGCGGAAGCCCAGTGTGTAGAAGAAGTCGCCGACGAGTCCGACCGCGCCCAGCCCGGCGAGGGCCAGGCGGAGGATCGCGAACGCCTTCCGCACACCCGCTCCGATCCGTCGCCGCTGGGCCCGGAGGGCCGGACTTCCGGACGATTCTACGGTCGCCGCGCTCGGAGCTCCCCGAGCGCGCAGCTCCGCCGGACGGGGGAGGCGGGCCTCGCGGAGGCGATCTAGCGTGGAGCGATGGTGCGCGCACAGGACGGGAAGGGTTCGGGTCGGATGTCGTCGGAGGAGGCGTCCCGGCGCTGGAACGCGGTCACGGGTCCGCTGTTCCTCGCGGCGGGAGCGGTCTTCGCGGTCCTCGGGAATCCGGTCTGGCCGGTGTTCCTCGTCCTGGGGATCACGTTCCTCGGGCTGACCGCCGGCCCCGGGAGGCCGACGAGCCGGAGCGGAGCGCAGGAGCCGGACCGCGATCGGTGACGCGCGCTTCGCGACGCGGACACTCGCCGGACGCGTCGCCGGGATAGCGTGCGTGTCATGCCCTTCACGCCGAGCCACGCCGTCGTCGCGCTCGCGTTCTCGAACGGCCGGATCCCCGCCGCGGCCGTGGCCATCGGCGCGATGGTCCCGGACATCGGCATGTACCTCCCGATCGCCGTCGCCCGCGAGTCCACCCACTCCCTCCTCGGCGTCGTCACCGTCGACCTGCTGCTCGGGATGCTCGGCCTCGCGCTGTGGAGCGCGGTCGTCGCTCCGGCCTGGCGCGACCTCGCGCCCGCGCTGGTCCGCTCGCGCCTGCGTCCCCGGCGCTCGCCGCCCCGCGGGGCCGCCGAGTGGATCCGCGTGCTCGTCTTCGCGGCCGCCGGCATCGCCATCGGAGCCGCCAGCCACGTGATGTGGGACGGCTTCACCCACCGGGGCGGCCTCTTCGTCTCGGCGATCCCCCTGCTGCAGCAGGAGCTCGGGCCCTTCCCCGGCTTCCGATGGGCGCAGTACGCGAGCGGCGTGCTCGGGCTGCTCGGGCTCGGGATCGGCGCGGTGGTCTGGTACGTCGGCCGCCGTCCCCGGAAGCTCCGCTCCGACGGCCGGCAGCCGGTGCGCATCGCGGCCGCGGCCGTGGTGCTCGCGGCCGCGGTGGTTCCCGCCGGGATCGTGCTGGCGGGGGCGGGCATCGATCCGCTCGACGCCGCCTACCGGGCGCACGTGGTGCGGGCGGCGATCCTGCTCGTGGGCGGCGGCGCTGCGGCCGCGGTCGCCGTCGCGGCGGTCTGGTGGCTCACCGGCCGAGGGGTGCGCGGGGCCGTCGTCTGAGACGACGGAGGACGAGCCTGTCGTCTCAAGGGAGCACGGGCATCCGTCGCGAGGAGGATGCGCCGGTGCATAGCCCACCGATAGCGTCGGACACGGCCCGTTGGGGCGGGCCGCCTTCGGGGGAAGGCACTAAGGGGAAATCGGGGGCTCGCGGCACACGCCGCGGGCCCTCTACCCGTTTCCGGGCCGCCGCCTCAGCGCCGCTTCGAGCGCGGCCGGTTCTGCGCGGCCGGGCGCTGCGGGATGCGCGGAGCGCCCTCGCCGGCGGCACCCTGGGGGAGCGAGGACGCGGGCGGGATCGGGCGGCGGGTCACCGGGCGCACCGGCTCGCCGCGGCGCGTCTGGCCGGGGATCGGCCGGGAGCGGCGTCCGTAGATCAGCTCGGACGAGTCGAGCAGCCACGGCACCAGCGCCACCGTCACTCCGTGCACCAGCAGGAGCTTCTGGCGGATCCGCCGCGACTTGTGGTTGTGGAGGAACGCCTCCCACCAGTGCCCGACGATGTACTGCGGCATGTAGACCGTCGTGATCTCGGAGCCGTGCTCGAGGCGGTGGGCCTTGATGTACTTGATCAGCGGGTACGAGATGTCGCGGTAGGGAGAGGCCACGCAGCGCAGCGGCACCTCGATGTCCATCTGCGCCCAGTCGGCCTTCAGCTGTGCGGTCTGCGCGTCGTCGATGGAGGAGTGCACCGCCTCCAGCGTCTCGTGCCGCGCCGCGATGGCGTAGTCGAGCGCCTTCAGCGTGGGCTTGTTCATCCGGCCCACCAGCACGATCGCGTGGTCGCCGTTGGCGCCGAAGGTCGTGGTCGGGTCGACCTCGATCTCCTTCTCGACGTCGCGGTAGTAGCGGTAGACGCCGGCCATCAGGACGCCGAGGATCGGCATCACCAGGTAGACGAGCCAGGCGCCGTGGGTGAACTTCGTGATCGTGACGACGACGAGCACCGCGAACGTCAGCGTCGCGCCGAACAGGTTGATGGCCAGGCTCGTGTAGACGGTGCGCGAGCCCTCGCCGTTGCGGATCATCCGGACCCAGTGCTTGACCATGCCCGACTGCCCGAGCGTGAACGAGACGAAGACGCCGATGATGTACAGCTGCACGAGGCTCGTGAGCGAGGCCTGGTAGACGAGCAGGATGATCGCGGCGACGAGCGCCAGGATGATCACTCCGTTGGAGTAGATGAGGCGGTCGCCGCGGGTGTTCAGCGACTTGGGCGCGTAGCCGTCGCGGGCCAGCACGGAGCCCAGCAGCGGGAAGCCGTTGAACGCGGTGTTCGCCGCGAGGAGCAGGACGGCGGCCGTCGCGGCCTGGATGATGAAGAACAGGATCGTGTTGTTGCCGAACGTGGCGGCGGCGACCTGCGCGATCACGGAGCGCTGCGGGGTCGTGGCGCAGTCGGCGAAGCCCACCAGATGGCAGGCGTTCTCGGCGTAGTGCACGTTCGAGAGCAGGGCGAGGGCGGTCAGGCCGACGAAGAGCACGATCGCGATCGTGCCCATCGCGACGAGGGTGCGCTGGGCGTTCTTGACCTTCGGGGCGCGGAACGCGGGCACGCCGTTCGAGATGGCCTCGACGCCCGTGAGCGCCGCGCAGCCGCTCGCGAAGGAGCGCAGCAGCAGGAGGACGACGGCCGCCTGCGTGAGCTGCTCGCCCTGCACGGTGAAGCCCGCCGACTCCGCGACCGGGGTGTCGCCGAAGGCGGTGCGGACCAGGCCGACGACGACCATCACGAAGACGCTCGCGACGAAGAGGTACGTCGGGACGGCGAAGGCGCGGCTCGACTCCGAGACGCCGCGGAGGTTCACGGCCGCCAGCAGCACCACGAAGAGGATGGCCAGCTCGACCCGCAGCGGCGCCAGCTCGGGCACCGCGGAGATGATGTTGTCGACTCCGGAGGCGACCGACACGGCCACGGTGAGCACGTAGTCGACGAGGAGGGCGGCGGCGACCGTGAGGCCCGCCGTCTCGCCCAGGTTGGTGCGGGCGACCTCGTAGTCGCCGCCGCCGGACGGGTACGCCCGGATCAGCTGGCGGTAGCTCAGCACCACCACGACGAGGAGGACGACCACGCACGCGGCCACCCAGGGGGCGAAGGTGAGGAAGGAGAGTCCGCCGAGCAGCAGGATCATCAGCAGCTCCTGCGGCGCGTAGGCCACGGAGGAGAGCGGGTCGCTGGCGAAGATCGGGAGCGCGAGCCGCTTCTGCAGCAGCTGTCCCTCGAGCTTGTCGCTGGGGAGCGGCTCGCCGATGAAGAAGTGCTTGGCGGTGCGCAGCTCGGTCGCGTCGGCCGACGATCCGTCCGCGGCGGACGGGGGGCCCTCGTGTGTCACGAGCGATGACACTACTCCGTACGAAGGGGCAGTCAAGACGGCCGGGAGCGGGCCGAGCGGAGGCTGATCCCGCGCTGTGACCGGGAGTTTCCCGGTGCGGCGGGGAGCGGCGGCCGGCGTGCTCGCGGCCGGCGCCCCGAGCGGGGGGTCAGCGGCCGTCGCGGGTCGCGGCTCCGATCAGGCCGGTGAGGCTGTCGCGGAGCGCGGTGAGCTCCTCGAGGGGGACGTCGAGCCGCTCCACGATCTGCGGAGGAACCTGCAGGGCCTGCTCGCGGAGGGCCGCTCCGGAGGGGGTCAGCGCGACGTCGAGGCGGCGCTCGTCGTCGCTGCTCCGGGCCCGCGTGACGTGGCCGCTCGCCTCCAGGCGCTTCACGAGCGGGCTGAGCGTGGCCGGCTCGAGGCGGAGGGCGGAGCCGAGGTCGGCGAGCGAGCGGGGGCTGCGCTCCCAGAGCGCGAGCATCACGAGGTACTGCGGGTGCGTGAGTCCGAGCGGTTCGAGCACGGGGCGGTACAGCCCGATGACGGTGCGCGCCGCGACGGCGAGGGAGAAGCAGACCTGGTTCTGGAGGGCGAGCGGGTCGGTTTCCACGGCGTCATCCTCTCATCGTGCCCTGATGGTTAGTACACTAAGGATATGACGCGGAAGAAGACCGGCTCCCTCTACCAGCGCTTCAACGCGCGGCTGTTCCCCTGGATCGGCCCGCCGCCGCTCGGCCCGTACGACCAGCCCGAGCAGGAGGCGCCCGCGGGGCAGGCGTGCCCGCTCTGCGGTCGGCCGATGTCCGAGCACGTCATCGACCGCTCCGGTCCGCGCACCCAGCTGTACTGCCCGAGCGACCCCTCCTGAGTCGCACGCCCCCGTTCGGGGGTCGGGGGCTTCGGGCGGCGGGGGCGGATGATGAGCGCATGTCCCGTCTGAGCCCCACCGCCGCCCGCGTCGTCCAGTACAGCCGTTTCGGCGACGCGGACGTCCTCGAGATCGCCGAGGTCGAGCGGCCGAAGCCCGGGGCGAGCGAGGTGCTGGTCGAGGTGCTCTCCGCCGGGGTGAACCACATGGAGGCGTTCATCCGGCAGGGCCAGTTCGACTCCGACCACTCCGCCGCCTTCCCGATGCGCCAGGGCACCGACTTCTCGGGCGTCGTCGTCGCCCTCGGCGAGGGCGTCACCGACATCAGGCTCCGCAGCGACGTGGTCGGCCACGCGCTCGTCGGCTCGCACGCGACCCACGTCGTGGTGCCGCGCCGCAACCTCGTCGCCAAGCCCGCCTCCGTGAGCTGGGAGGTCGGCGGCGCGCTGTTCCTCGCCGGAGTGACCGCGTGGCGTGCGCTCGAGGCCACGCACGTCGGACCGGACGACACCGTCCTCGTCTCCGCCGCGGCCGGAGGAGTGGGCAGCCTCGAGATCCAGCTGGCGAAGCTCCGCGGCGCGACGGTGATCGGCACCTGCGGCGAGCGCAACTTCGACTACCTCCGACAGATCGGCGTGAAGCCGGTGGTCTACGGCGACGGGATCGCCGACCGCATCCGGGCCGCGGCGCCCGGCGGGGTCACGGTGTTCCTCGACAACTTCGGCGGGGAGAACGACGCCCTCGCCGACGAGCTCGGCATCGCGGCGGGCCGCTTCCACTCCAGCGACGACCGCAAGGAGATCGAGCTGCGCGCCGTCTGGCCCGACGCCGAGACCGCCCAGCGCGACACCGAGATCCTCGGCGAGCTGGTCGGCCTCGTCGGCGAGCAGAAGCTGCGGGTGCTCGTCTCGGGCTTCTACCCCTTCGACCAGGTGCAGGACGCCTTCGACGACCTCGAGAAGCGGCACTCGCGCGGCAAGATCGTCCTCGGCATGAACCCGGTGGACCCGGCGAAGGTCACCAAGGCGCGCGACATCCACGAGGCCGGCCGCTAGCCTTACCCTCCCGGCGGCTGTCCGGGCTGCTCTCCGGGCGGCCACAATGGGGCCGTGGCGCGCGGACGCCCGGGAGGAGTGACGCGATGGAGGAGCCCGTCGTCGCGATCGTCTGGATCGTCTCGTTCGTGGTGGTGACCGTCCTGGTCACCGGGCTGTCGGGGCGGGTGAACTGGTCCGCTCCCGTGGCGCTCGTCGCCGTCGGAGCCCTCGCCTCCTTCGTCCCCGGGATCCCGGAGGTGGTGGTCGAGCCGGACGTGGTGCTGTTCGGGATCCTGCCGCCGCTGCTCTACGCGGCGGCGATCCGCACCTCCGTCCTCGACGTCCGCGCCCGCGGCGACAGCATCCTCCTGCTGTCGGTCGGGCTCGTCGTCTTCACGGTCGCGGTGGTCGGCGCGGTGGCCTGGATGGTCGTCCCGGCGATCACGGTCGCCGCAGCCCTCGCGTTCGGCGCGATCGTGGCGCCCACGGACGCGGTGGCGGTCACGGCGATCGCGGGGCGGCTCCGCCTGCCGCGGCGGATGCTCACGGTGCTCGAGGGCGAGAGCCTCCTCAACGACGCGACCGCGCTGGTGGCGCTGAACGCCTCCCTCCTGGCGATCGTCAGCACGGTCACTCCCGGGCGCATCGCGCTCGACTTCGTGCTGGCCGTGGCGGTGGGCGGCGGGGTCGGGATCGGCATCGCCGTGCTGCTCGGGTTCGTGCGCAAGCAGGTGCAGTCGTCCGTCCTGGACACGAGCCTCTCGCTGGTGACGCCCTACGTCGCGTTCATCCCGGCGCAGCTGCTGCACGGCTCCGGGGTGCTGGCGGTCGTGGTCGCGGGGCTCTACCTGGGCTACCGGGCGCCGGTCATCCAGTCGGCGCAGGCGCGGATCGCGGAGTCGCTCAACTGGCGGACGATCCAGTTCCTGCTCGAGAACGCGGTATTCCTCTTCATCGGGCTGAGCCTGTCGTCGGTGGTGGAGGCGACGGCCGACTCGGGCATCGGGGTCTGGCAGACGGTCGGCATCGGCGCGGCCGTGCTCGCGGCGCTGGTCGGGAGCCGCGTGGCCTGGATGTGCATGACGACGCTGCTGTTCCGGCACGGTCCGCGCCGGCTGCAGCAGCGCGGGTGGACCTGGCCGACCGCGATCGGGGTGTCGTTCGCGGGCATCCGCGGCGTGGTCACCCTCGCCGCCGCGTTCCTCCTGCCCGCGGAGACGCCGCAGCGCGCGTTCCTGCAGTTCCTCGCCTTCATCGTGGTGGCGGGGACGCTCGTCGAGGGGCTCGCGCTCCCGCGGCTCGTCCGCGCCCTGAAGCTGCCGGCCCCGAACGAGATGCAGGAGCACGTCGAGAAGCAGATGCTGCTCGCCGAGGCGCAGGCCGCCGGGCTCGCCCGGCTCGACGCGGAGCCGCAGGACGGAGTGGAGGACCGCGTGCTCGACCGGCTGCGGCGGAACGCGACGTTCCTCGCCGACGCCCTGGAGAATCCGCCGGAGGGCGAGGGCGTGGAGCCGCTCCCGCAGGCCTACAACCGGCTCCGGCGCGTGATGATCACGGCCGAGCGGGAGGCGGTGCTCCGCGCGCGCTCCGAGGGGCGGTACCAGGAGCCGGCGGTGGTGAGCGCTCTGGCGTTCCTCGACGTGGAGGAGGAGGCGCTGGCGGTCGGGCGGCAGTAGCGCCGGGAGGGCGGGGACCCCGGGTGGGATCCCCGCCCTCTCGGCGGTACGGTGTCCGGGCTCAGTCCAGGGTGGAGCGGACCGAGGCGCGGGCCTCGTCGAGCGCGGCGCGTAGGGCGTCGACGCTCGCGGTCGTCACGGATCCCGAGGAGGCGGCGGTGCGTAGCTCCGCGCGCAGCTCGTCGCGGAACTCGGTGAGCAGCACCTCGGCGTCGCGCAGGGCGATCCGCGAGGCGGTGCGCGCGTCGGGCGAGGCCGGCGCGGCCTGCTCCGGCGCGGGCTGCTCGGAGGGGGTGCCGGACGTGTCCTGCGGGCGCGGCTCCTCGGCGGAGTGCTCCGGTCGGCGTCCGGGCTCCCGCGAGTCGCGGGCGGCGCTGGCCAGGTCGGCGCGGAGACTCTTCATCGCCTCCGCGACGCCGAGGCGGACCTCGTCGGCGAGCCGGCGGACGGAGTCGGTGAGCTCCTCCTCGATGTCGCCCAGGTCGGTCGCGCGGTTCGCGAGCTCGGCGCGGCCGGCGTCGGTGATGGAGTAGACGGTCTTGCGGCCGTCGGCCTCCTTCGTGACGAGTCCCTCCTCCTCGAGCTTCGCGAGGCGCGGGTAGACGGTGCCGGCGCTGGGCGCGTAGGTGCCGCCGAAGCGCTCGCTGAGCGCCTGGATCAGCTCGTAGCCGTGGCGCGGCGACTCGGCGAGGAGGTTGAGCAGGTAGAGGCGCAGGCGGCCGTGCGCGAAGACGGGGCTCACAGCGAGCTCCCGTCCATCGGGCGGCGGCCGTCGGCGGGGCCGGTGCCGGGGGAGCCCCAGCCCTCGCCCACCGAGGCGGAGGACGCGGCGACGGACCGGCGGACGACGACCACGTCTCCCGAGACGGAGTTGGCGGCGACGTCGACCCACTTCGAGTCGAGCGAGCCCGTGGTCGAGGTGAAGCCCCGGCCGAAGGTGCCCTTGACGACGGAGCCGTCGAGCTGGAGCGTGCCCGAGACGGTGTTGATGCGGTAGCGGGCGCCGAGGCCCTCGTCGACACGGATCGTGAGGTCGCCGCTGACGGTGTTGGCCTGGATCCGGTCGGGGGTGCCCTCGGCGTCGACGAACACGCTGCCCGAGACGCCGTCGACGGTGAAGCGGGTGAGCTCGCCGGTCGCGGTGACGTCGCCGGAGACGGTGCGCGCGGTGACGCGGCCGGTGTGGCTGCGGACCGAGAGCTCGCCGTGGACGGTGTTCACCTCGATGTCGCCGTGCAGGCCGTCGACGACGATGTCGCCGCCGACCGTCGAGACGCGGGCGTCGCTGTGGAGGCCCGAGACCAGGCCGTCGGCCGAGACGGTGTCGAACTTGAGGTCGACGCCGCGGGGGACGAGGAGGCTGATGTCGGCGCGGTCGCCGCGGCGGCCGAGGCCCTTCACGACGTCGACGATGGTGTCCCAGCGGAGCTGGACGTGGTCGATCTCGAGGCGGTCGCCGTCCATCGAGACCTTGAGCGGGCGGCCGTCGACGCTGTGGACCTCCACGCGAGCGGTCGGCTCGTCGTGGGCGATGACGTCGATCTGGCCGCCGACGAGGGCGACCTTGACCGAGCGGACGACGTCGAGGTCGATGACCTTCGTCTCGCCGGCCTGTACGAGCCATTTCTCGAGGGACATGAGCTCCTCCTCCTGCACCGGAGTGCCTTTCTGAAACGCGATACATCGCGAGTGGACGAGAGTCACGATATATCTCGATCGCTGCGGTCGGCAACGGGGCTCGGCCGGTTCCCAGCGTCGAGCGGCAGGGACCGGGGGCGGGATGAGGCCGGGGGCCGGAGCCGAGGCCGCCGTCGAGGGGGTGAGGCCGCGGCGGGCGCCGTGGTAGACCGGGCGCATGGACCCGATCGCGGCACTCGAGGAGATCGCAGCACTGCTCGAGCGGGAGCGGGCCTCCCGCTACCGGGCGAAGGCGTTCCGCCGGGCGGCCGCGGTGCTGGAGGGGATGGCGTCCGCCGAGCGTGACGACCTCGCCCTCGTGCGGCGGGCCTCCGGGATCGGCGACACGACCTTCACGGTGATCGAGCAGGCGCGGTCGGGCCGGGTGCCCGACTACCTCGCGGAGCTGCGCGGCTCGGCTCCTCCGCCCGCGAGCGCCTTGCGGGGACGGCTGCGCGGCGATCTCCACAGCCACAGCGAGTGGTCCGACGGGGCGACGCCCGTCCTCGCGATGGCGGACGCGGCCCGCGCGCTCGGCCACGAGTACCTGGCGCTCACCGACCACTCGCCGCGGCTCCGGGTCGCCCACGGTCTCAGCGCGGAGCGGCTGGAGGAGCAGCTCGCCCATCTCGCGGGCCTCGACACCGGGCCCCTGCGGCTGCTCAGCGGGATCGAGGTGGACGTCCTCGAGGACGGCGCGCTCGACCAGACGGACGAGCTGCTGGACCGCCTCGACGTGGTCGTCGCGAGCGCCCACTCGAAGCTGCGGCTGCCCTCCCGTGAGGTGACGGCCCGGCTGGTCGCGGCGGCCTCGGATCCGCGGACCGACGTCCTCGGCCACGTCACGGGGCGGCTGGTGTCGGGCGAGCGCGGCACCCGCCCGCCGTCGACCTTCGACGCCCGGGCCGTGTTCCGCGCGTGCGCCGACCACTCCACCGCGGTCGAGATCAACGCCCGCCCCGAGCGCGAGGACCCGCCGGACGAGCTGATCGAGCTCGCGCTCGAGGAGGGCTGCCTGTTCTCGATCGACAGCGACGCGCACGCTCCGGGCCAGCTGGGCCTGCTCGACTACGGGGCCGAGCGGGCGGAGCGGCTCGGCGTCCCGGAGGAGCGGATCGTGACCACCTGGCCGGTCGAGCGGCTCCTGGAGTGGACCCGCGGTTGAGGATCCTCGCGCGTTGCGCAAACGAACTGCGGCCATCACCCCCTTGACAGGAGGCCGTACCGCGGGAGGAGATCCGACGCAAGTGGCGAAATCCCAGCCGCCCACGCGGCATGCTCGGTACCGGTCCGCTCCTCCTGGGCCGCTCCAGCGGTCGGGAGTCGCGCTCCGTCGTACTCTCCGCTCCGACAGACCAGGTGAACCATGGCCACGCAGACCGCTCTCGACGCCGTGCGCGCCGCTCCCACTCTGCTCGAGGCCGTCCGGATGGCGGACGAGCTGACGGTCGCCGCGGTGAGCGACGGCGGCGGCCGCGCGGTGCGCCTGCTCACCCGCGCAGCCCTGGACCCCTCGGACCAGCTCACCGCGATCGCGGCCGTGCACTCGCTCGCGCAGGTCTTCGACGAGGAGGCCGACCTCGCGCTGCTGATGCTGCTCGAGGACGAGCGCCCGTACCTCCGCGAGCACGCCGCCTGGGCCTTCGGCGGGCGCCTGCCCCGCCCTGCCGCGCTCGGGCCGCTGCTGCGCCTGGTCCGCGACGGCGGCTTCTCCGGCATGCTCGCGCAGCGCACCGTCCTGCTCTGGGCCTCCTCGACCCCCGACCTCGTCGCCGTCGCGCTCGAGGGCGCGCTGCTCGGCGAGCGCGAAGCGGCGGCCCGGGCACGGCTCGTCGAGACCCTGGGCCTCGTGCCCGGCACGATCGCCGAGCGCACCCTCCTGCACGTGGCCGCCGATCGCGCGGAGGGGCTGGAGGCGCGGGCCGCCGCGACGGACGCGCTCGGCGAGCGCGGCTCCGACGACGCCGAGCTCCTGCTCACCGGCCTGGCCGAGGAGGCGGCGCCGATCGGGCCCCTCGCCCGGCTCGCCCTCGGCGACCTCGCCCCCGCACCGGCCGTGGAGGCCGGGCCGACGGTCGCGCAGCTCTTCGTCCACGCCGACATCGACGGCACCCTGACGCGGGTGGGCGCCGGCGACAACGGCGGCATCGCGACCCTGCTGGTGCGCCTGGGCGACTCCCTCGTCGAGCAGGAGGGCATCGACCGGGTGCTCACGCTCTCGCGCGGGACCCCGGCCGAGGCCGAGCGCGCGCTCGGCGAGCTGCCCGACTCCGGCCACGGCTTCGCTCCGGTCCCGTTCGTGGGGCCGCCCGTGGCCATGCCCCAGGCGTGGAGCCGTCGCATCGCCGCCGAGCGCGGCATCCGCCGGATCCTGCGCGCGGCCGGTCGGGTCGACGTGCTGCACCTGCGCATGGCGGACGTCGGATCCCTCGCGGCGGCCGCGGTCGCCCGGGAGCTCGAGATCCCCGTCGTGTTCACCCTCGCTCCGGACCCGCACGCCCTGATCGCGGGCCTGGACGCGTCCGGCGCCCTCACCCGCGCGGACTTCGGCGAGCGCGACGCCGCCGAGCACTTCTGGTTCCGCGTGCGCCTGGTGCAGCGCCTGGCCGCCGACGCCGCGCACACCGTCCTGTTCCCGCGGGAGGAGCTGGCGGCGACCATCCGCGAGCTGATCGGCGTCGACATCACCGCGCACCCGGAGCGGCACACGATCGTCCCGGAGGGGATCGACGTCGGACTGGTCGAGCGCGGCGAGGCGGCCGCACGGGCCTCCGCCGCCGGTGAGCCGGTCGCGCTGGACGAGGGCGGGGACCTGGCCTCGCTCGACCTCCTGCTGGAGGAGCTGCCCGAGCACCGCCGCGGCCTCCCGCTGCTGCTCAGCGTGGGCCGCCTGCACCGGGTGAAGGGGATGGCGGCGCTCGCCGAGGCCTGGGCGTCCGACCCCTCGCTCCGGGAGCGCGCCAACCTGCTCCTGGTCGGCGGCGACCTCGCCGACCCGAGCCCCGACGAGCGCGAGCAGCTCGACCGCATCCGCGCCGTCGCGTCCGACGGGCTGCTCCTGGCCGGACACCGCCCGAACGGCACCGTGGCCCGCTGGCTCGGCGCGATCCGGCACGGCCGACCGGGGATCTCAGCTCCGGGAGGCGCCTACGTCTGCGCGAGCGTCAAGGAGGAGTTCGGCATCGCCCTCCTCGAGGCGCTCTCCGCAGGACTGGTCGTCGTCGCTCCGGCGACAGGCGGGCCCGCGACCTACGTCGAGGAGGGGGAGACCGGCTTCCTGGTCGACACCGCCGACCCCGCGGCGCTCGCCGCCGGCGCCGCCGCCGCACTGGATCTCGCAGGAGGGCCTCTCGGCGAGCACGCCGCGGCCCGCGGGCACGCGATGGTCGCCGAGCGCTACACGGTGCAGGCCATGGCTCATGCCCTCTCGGGCGTCTACGCGCATGCGACCGCGGACCAGGAGCGTCCTCTCCGCTCGCCGCTCGTGCTGGGGGCCTCGTGACCCTGCTGATCATCAGCCCCGACTACGCGTCGCACCTGCTGCCGCTGGCGACCCTCGGCACGGCCTGGCAGGAGGCGGGCGAGCGCGTCGTCGTGGCGACCGGCGACGCGACGCGCTCCATCGTGGACGGCTTCGGATTCGAGCACATCGCGCTCCGGCTGGGGCGCGGCTCCAACCCGGGCACGATCCGCGCGGAGGAGCAGGCGCCCGACGAGGGCGCGTCCCTCCGCGGCTTCTTCGACGCCACCCGGCGCGGGATGGTCCCGACCCTCGCCTACCAGGCGCGGGAACGGCTCACCGACCTGCTCTGGGATCCGTCCGGCGTCGCCGCGCGCCTGCGCGTGATCCTCGACGAGGTGCAGCCCGACGCGATCGTGGTCGACCACCTCGCCTTCACCGCGCGCGTGGCGCTGAAGGCACTCCGCGTGCCCTACGGCGACGTCGTGCTCGGCCACCCCAGCGCGCTCACGGTGCCCGGCGAGGTCTACGGCTTCCCCCCGGTCTGGCCGGACGCCTTCGCTCCGGAGCCGGACGACCTCGATGCGCTCCGCGCCCTCTGCGAGCGGGTGCGCGACTCCTTCACCGCGGAGTGGAACGCCGCCCTCACCACCCTCGACCCCGGGGCGGCGCCCAGCGCCGACGCCTTCGCCGAGAGCGGCGACGTCCTGCTGCTCAACTACCCGGGCGAGCTCCACGACTCGGCCCGCACCGCTCAGCTGCCGCCGCACGCGTTCCTCGGCTCCGCCGTCCGCGAGGAGCCCGACGACGCGGAGGTCGAGGAGTGGCTCGCCGCGTCCGAGGATCCGGTCGTCTACGTGAGCTTCGGCAGCTTCCTCTCGGTGCGCGACGACGTGCTCGCCCGGGTCGTCGAGGCCCTGGCCGGCGTCGAGGTCGGGCGCAGGCCCGTCCGGGTGGCTCTCGCCTCCGGCGCGACCGAGCGCTCGGCCCTGGGCGAGGTCCCCGAGGGCTGGCTGGTCCGCGGCTTCCTGCCGCAGGTCGCGCTCCTGCGCCGGGCCGCGCTCGCGGTCAGCCACGGCGGCAACAACAGCGTCACGGAGGCGATGACCGCCGGCGTGCCGCTCGTCGTCCTCCCGTTCTCGACGGACCAGTTCGCGGGGGCGGCCGCACTCGAGGACGCCGGGTTCGCCGCCGTGCTCGACCCCAACGCCGCCTCCGCGGGAGAGCTCGCGGAGGCTGCGCGGCGGATGCTCGCACTCGACGCTCCCGCCCGGGAACGGCTGACGGCGCTCGCCGAGGGCCTCGCCCGCGAGACGGGGCCGCAGCGGGCCCTCTCCGCCCTGAGCGGAGCGACCGTCCAGCGCTAGCCTGGGCCGATGGTCGAGCCGACACCCCGGGACGCGCCCCTGCGCGCCGAGCGGGACGCTGGGCGGGCGGAGCCGATGCTGGGCGCTCTCGGCGCGTTCGGGCGCTTCGAGGGGATCGTCCCTCCGCTGTTCGAGGCGGCCATGCGGATCCTGCACCCCTCCGACGACCCGCCCCGGCGCTGGCGCGAGGTCGCCGAGCGGGAGGGGACGCTCCTGCATCCGCTCGCGCAGTGGTACTCGCTCACCGGTGAGCATCCCGACGAGTACGCGGAGCCCCGCCTCGGAGTGCTCCCGCTCGACGAGCTCGCGGCCGTCGCCGCCGTGCTCGCGGAGCACACGAGCACCCCCGAGGACTGCCTCGCCGTGTTCTGGGAGGGGTTCGGCGTGCTGAGCGGCGGGTCGCGGATCCTGATCTCCCGCGCGGACGCCTCGGACGAGCTGCCCGAGTGGATGAGCGACACCCGGCCGACCGGCTGGGAGCACCCCGAGACCGCCGCCGCGGCGACGGTCGAGCTGCCGGGGCGGGAGGGGCCTCTGCTCTCGCTCGACGTCCGGGTGCTCGAGGACACCGCGTGGGCGCGCGCGGCGGGCTTCGCCGACGCCTCCGGGCTCGTCGTGCAGACTCCGCTCGCGCTCTGGCCGGAGGACCGGGCCTGGTACCTCGCGAGCGAGGTCGACTTCGACTCGACGCTGATCGGCGGCTCGCGCGCCCTCGTCGACGACCTGCTGCGGCTCTCCGCCGCGGGGCGGATCGAGGCGCTCCTGCTGCCGGAACAGGTGGACCTCACGAGCACCGGTGACCGGCTCAACCCGAGGCGGCGGTGACGGGGTGAGCGACGAGGACGACGAGCGCTGGCTCGTGGTGAAGGGCCGCCGGTGGCGGCGCACCGATCCCTCGCTGCCGGAGGACGTGGTCGCCGGCCTCACCTCGCACCTCGGGCGCGGGCGCTCGGGAGTGCGCTCGGCCAGGACGCACGAGGACGCGGAGGCGGAGGCGCTGGCGCGCAGGAGGGTCGGGCTCGCCAAGCACGGGCTGGGCGAGCGCGGACCGGCATGGTGGGACGAGCCCGAGGCCGATCGGCTCGAGCGCGCCCGCGAGGCGCTGCGGGCGCTCGAGGAGCTCGACGCTCCGGAGGACTGACTCGGCTTCTGCATCCCCCGAGCGTGCTCGCCGGGCGAGGCGGGCGGGGAGGGCCCGAGCGGATCCGGGGAGAGCGCGCGGATCCGCGGCCTGTGGAGGACGACCGCCCCCGCGGAGGCCGCCGACCGAGGCCGCCCGCCGAGGCCGCCCGCCGAGCCCGCCCGCCCCTAGCGGAACCTCACCACGAAGCCGTCCTCCGGCCCGGTCGGGAAGCTCTGCATGCTCACGCGCAGATCCTGCCCGTCCTCGACGTCGTACGGGTGCCCCGCGGCCAGGAGCTCCAGCGCCGCGGACAGCAGGTCGACGGTCGCCGGCTCGCCCGGGCACCGGTGGTCGCCTCCGTAGTGCCCGCCGCCCTGGGCGATGAAGCCGTTGCGGTCGACCGGCGACCGGAACCGCTCCGGATCGAAGCGGCCCGGCGCCTCCCAGTGCGAGCCGTGGTCCGTCGCGTAGAGGTCGAGCAGCATCCACTGCCCCGCGGGAAGCGTCTCGCCGCGGAAGTCCAGCTCCCGGCGGGCCCTTCCTCCGACCATCGGGAAGAACGGGTAGAAGCGCCGCACCTCGTTCGCGAACGCGACGCGCTCCTCCTGGTCGGCGAGCCGCTCCCGCCACTCCGGATGCCGGTGCAGCGCGAGCGCCGCCAGCACCACGAAGCGCCCCACCGCGACCGTGGGTCGCAGCACGTTGATCAGCTCCACCGCGGCGACCTCGACGGGCAGGAGGCCGCCGTCCTCCTTCTCGTGCGCGATCCGGTGCAGGGGAGTCGGGGAGGGGCCGGCCGCCCGGCTCGCCTCGATCAGGCCGCGCGCCCACCGCTCGGTCGAGCGGCGGCGGAGTCGCGCGGCCCAGTTGGGCGGGCCGAAGCGCCCGGCGTTGTCGATCATCGCCCGGAGCTCGTCCGTGCGCCGCAGCACCTCCTCCTCGTCGGCCTCGATGCCGGCCCAGGACAGGACCGCGCGGCCCAGGACCTCGGCGGCGACGTCCTGGAGGCGGACCCGCTCGCCGGTCAGACGGGCGGCGACCGCCTGCCACTCCCGCGCGAAGGCCGCGACCAGCCTCGACCGCTGCTCGGGCGTCTCCACCAGATCCAGGAACATCCGCTTCCGCCTCCGGTGCGGCTCGTCCTCGAGGGTCTGCACGCTGCCCTCGTCCTGCAGGAGGTGCAGCACGGAGTCGGGCAGCGCGCCCTCGCGGTCGAAGCGCCCGCCCTCGTAGAAGAAGCGCGCCGCCTCGATGCCGCGCGCCGTGATCACGGGCCGTCCGAGGATCCGGGTGCGGAACGCGTCCGTTCCCACGTCGTCGAAGCGCCGCGTCCCGAAGAGGTAGCCGTCGGCGAGGACGGCCGCGCTGCTGTCGATCGCGGGGAGGACGGGGATCGAGGCGGCGATCAGCCGGCCGATCCCTCGGTGTCGTCGCCCTCGGCCTGCGAGGGCTTGTCGACGCCCGCGTCGTCGACGTGGTCGTGGTTCTGCGGGTTCTCCTGCGGCTGCTCGGTCCGGTCGGTCATGGTGCTCCTCTCGCGTCGGCGCGGTGCGCGCCTCGCGGCCACGGTAGGAAGAGCGCGGCGGAGCCGGGTACCCCGTTGACTCGCGGGGGAGGGGCGGGCAGACTCCGCCGCCCTCAGCGCCTCCGCAGGAGGACCGGCGCGGTCGCCCAGACCACGGCGAGCAGCAGCAGCACGCCTCCGCCCGCCCAGAGGCCCGCCGGCCCGCCCAGCACGACGTCGAACACGAAGCCCACGACTCCGACGAACAGCAGCGATCCCGCCGCGAGGCACACCGTGACCACCCGGTTGCCGAACCGCACCAGCTCGGCCTTCCTCCGCCGCTGGAACAGCAGCCGGTGGGCGATGACCGGTGCCAGCGCCAGGATCGTGACGCACGCGGCGAGCAGGACGAGCACGAGGTAGAGCGCCACGTCCGGCGGCGCGAGGTCGGCGAAGCGCTGCTGGAAGCACAGCGTCAGCAGGAAGCCGCCCAGGATCTGCGTGCCGGTCTGCACGACCCGCAGCTCCTGCAGGATCTCGTTCCAGTTGCGGTCGGATCGCTCCTCCACTGTCTCGTCGCGACCGGAGTCGGGGGCGGAGGGGTCGACGGGTCGGTCGCTCATGGGACGAGGGTAGAGCTCAGGCGAGCAGGGACTCCGCCAGCGAGATCGCCCCGCGCACCCCGGACTCGTCGCCGAGGGCCGGGCGCACGATGCGGATTCGCCCGCCGCCCGTCCCCGTCGCTCCGGGCGCGCCCATCAGCCGCTCGACCTCGGCCTCGACCGCGGGGACGAGCCCCGGCGTCTTCGACACGCCTCCGCCGACGACCGCGAGCCGCACGCCCGCGACGTAGGCGAGCGTCGTGACGAGCTGCGCGAGGTAGTAGGAGCTGAAGCGGAGGTTGGCGGCCGCCTCCTCGGGGCCGAGGCGGGAGCCGTCGACGCCCCAGCGCGCCGAGATCGCGGGACCGGCGACCAGGCCCTCGAGGCAGTCGCGGTGGAACGGGCAGGTGCCGGCGAAGCCGTCCTCGGGGTGGCGGCGGGGCAGCAGGTGCGCGACCTCGGGCCAGCCGCTGCCGGCGAGGAGCCGTCCGCCCGCGATCACGCCGCCCCCGACTCCGGTGCCGACGGTCAGGTAGACGAAGTCGTCGACTCCGGCTCCGGCGCCCCAGCGGGACTCGCCCAGCGCGGCTCCGTTCACGTCGGTGACCAGCGCGAGCCGGGCGCCCGGTGCGGCCGCGCCGATGGGGCCGAGGACGTCGGTGCCCTCCCAGCCGAGCTTCGGCGTGGAGGTGAGGTGCCCGTAGGTCGGGGAGCCGGGGTCGATGTCGAGCGGGCCGAAGGAGGCGACGCCGACCGCGGCGACGGTGCCGTCGACACCGTGGCCGCTGACGAAGCCGGCCAGATCGGCGAGAGTCTCGGCGGGCCCGCGGGTCGGCAGGGTCGTCGTCGCGAGGATCCGCTCGGGATCAGCGGCGTCGGCGACCGCCGCGACGACCTTCGTGCCCCCGGTCTCGATGCCGACGAGGAGGGGACGGTCGGCGGTGGCGCTCATGGATCTCCAGGGCTGGTGCGGTGCGTCTCGGGTCTCAGCAGGCGGACAGCGAGCGCACCTGCGCCGACAGGGTCAGGGGGCTGCCGAGGAGCAGCACCTGATCGAGGTCGTGGCCCTGCATCTTCACACGGGTGCTGCGCGGCAGGCAGGTCGGCTCGCTTAGGTAGAGCGGGGCGCCCTGCTTCGCGGCGACCGGGCCGACGGCCAGCGCGTCGGCGAAGCCGGTGGCGGTCGCGAGGTAGACGGAGTCGCCCAGCTCGGACGGCGGGAAGACGTCGTTGAGGCGTCGGCTGGTGTCGTGGCGGTCCGTCCCGGCGATGCGCGACACGGTGTCGGCGATCTTCGCGGCGCGCAGGTCTGCCTCGACGGCGGTCGAGATCGACGGCGCACCGCCGAGCAGCTGCACGGAGGAGGGGTCGAGTCCGGCGAGGGTGTCGCGGGTCGGCTGGTCGAGGCGCGAGCGGGCGCCGTCGACGAGGAGGACGGGCTCGGCGCGGCGGCCGGCGATCGGCGCGACCGAGAGGGCGTCCGGGAAGTTGGTGCCGGTCGCGACGAAGACGTTCTCGTAGCTGCCGTCCGGGAAGGCGTCCTCGACGATCCGGCGCGAGGTGTCGTAGCGGTCGACGCCCTCGATGCGCTCGGTCGGGATCCCGAGGGCCCGCACCTGCTGGAGCACCGAGTCGCTCACGGAGAGGGCGCTGCCGACCACGACGATCCGCTGCGGGGCGAGGCGGCGCAGCTCGTCCGCCACCACGGCGGGCAGGACGCTCGGGTCGGTGAGCAGGAGCGCGCCGCCCTGCTTCGCGGCGGCGGGGCCGGCGCTCAGCGCGTCCGGCCAGTTCGCTCCGCTGGCGAGGTAGACGACGGGGGCGCCGTCGGCGAATCCGGAGGCGGTCACCGCGACGGCGGTCGCGTACCGGTCGGTCCCGGCGAGGCGGGCGACGTCGGAGGAGTAGGCGGACGGGAAGAAGTCGATGCCGCTGCGGCCGCCCGGCGGCACGGAGACGACCGCGCGCTCGTCGAGGCGGGCCAGGCGCGAGAAGTACTGGTCGTCGTAGGCGGGGTACCCCGGCTCCACGAGGCGCAGGAGGTAGTCGCCGGCGGGCAGGGCGAGGTCGCCCGTGTCCCACGCGCGGGCGGCGCCGGGGGTTCCGGTGACGGGGACGGTGTCGAGCAGCGAGTACGTCCCTCCGTCGACCCACCAGGCCTGCACGTCGAAGGAGGGGGAGGAGACGCCCGGGACCGCGTCGGCGGTGATCGATCCGGACAGCTCGGCGGTGCGCAGGAGGGAGATGGCGACGGACTCGTCGGTCCCCCGGGTCGTCCTCGCGGCCTCGGCGACCGGGGTGTCGCCGAACCAGGTCGGGTACCAGTCGTCGCTGCCGATCAGGTTCGCGCGGACGGTGAGGGGCTCGCCGCCGGGAACGGGGAGGGTGAAGTCGGCGCCCGTGTCCGCCTCGGCGACCACGTCCCCCTCGGCGTTCTGGACCTGGACGTAGAAGGACGGGTTCTCGGGGGCGGGGTGCTCCTCGTCGGCGTCGCGGAGCGCGATGGTGCCGGAGAGGACGACCTCGGCGGCCGCCTCCTGCGCGGCGCTCGCGCCCGGGAGATCGGGGGCGGCGACGGCCGGACCGGCGGCGAGGCCGGCCAGCAGGAGAGCGGAGACGCCGATCGCGGCGAGGGAGCGTGCGGGCACGGCGGGCCTTTCGGCAGGATCCGCGGGAGGCCGCGGCGGACACGGTGTCTGAATGCTAGCCGCCGCCCGCCTCCGGGCGAGGGCGGGTGTCGGCGGGATGGGCCCCCGTCCGGGGGACGATGGTGGTGGATTCCCGGGCCGCCGAAGGAGTCCGCGCGAGCAGGCTCGCCCCGGCGACCCGGGTCGGATCCCCTACTTGACGACCGCTGTGGTGGCGGCGGAGGTGCGCGTCGCCGTCGTGTAGTCGGCCTTCTTGCCGGTGACGGTCACCGTGATCTTCTTCCCCACCGTGGCGCTGGTCGGCTTGTAGGTGGCGGAGGTCGCCCCGGAGATCGCGGTGCCGTTCGCCTTCCACTGGTAGGTGAGGGCCACCGGCGAGGGACCCCAGGAGCCCGGCTTGGCGGTCAGGGTGGAGCCGACCTTCGCGGTGCCGGTGATCGTCGGGGTCGCGGCGGAGAGGGTTCCCGCCACCACGGCGCTCGTCTTCGCGGAGGTCTTCGTCACGGCGGTGAATCCGGACTTCGACCCCGTGACCGTCACGGTGATCGTCTTCCCGAGAGTGGCGCCGGTCGGCGTGTACGTCGCGGACGTCGCCCCGCTCAGAGCGGTGCCGTTCGCCTTCCACTGGTAGGCGAGGGCGACGGGGGAGGGGCCCCAGGTGCCGGGCTTCGCGGTGAGGGTCGAGCCGACCTTCGCGGTGCCGCTGATGGTCGGCGTAGCAGCGGTGATCGCGCCGCCGGTCACGGCAGCGGTCCCGGAAGAGACCCGCGTGGTTGAGACGTAGCCCGACTTCGAGCCCGTGACGGCGACGGTGATCACCCTGCCCGCGTCGCCCGCGACCGGACGGTACGTGGTGCCGGTCGCCCCGCTGATCGCGGTGCCGTTCGCACGCCACTGGTACGCGAGGGCCACGGGGGAGGGGCCCCAGGTGCCGGCGCTCGCCGTGAGCGTCGAGCCGACCGCGGCGGTGCCGGTGACGGTCGGAGTCGCGGCGGTGAGGGCGGTGCCGCCGATGACGATGCTCCTCGTCACGGCGTAGCTCTCTCCGGCGGAGTTCAGAGCGCTCACCCGCAGCGTGTAGGCGGAACCGACGGTCAGATTGGAGAAGGTCTGCGAGAGCTTCGACGCCGACACCACGGTGGACCAGGGACCGGCTCCACTGTTGTCGATGCCGTCGCGCGACACGCGGTAGCCGGTGATCGAGGTTCCTCCGGTGTCGGTCGGCACCTTCCAGTTCAGGGTCGCGCTTCGGGTGGAGCTGTCGGGGATCGCTACGACGGAGTTCGGCTCCGAAGGGGCGTGGTGCGGCTCGACGACGATCGTGGTCGTCGCGGATTCGCCTTGACCGATCTTGTTGAAGGCGGTGACCGAGAAGGTGTACTCGGTGTTCGCCTTCAGATTCGTGAAGGTCTGGCTGTAGGGCTGAGCGGGATCGCTCCGCACGGTACTGACGATGGTCGACCAGGGTCCGCTACCGCTCGCGTCAGTGCCGGACCGGCCGACGCGATAGCCGAGAATCGGCGAGTTGCCGTCCCCAGCCGGCGGCTGCCAGCTCACGACGACTCGGCGATCCGATCCTGCCGTTGCCTGGAGCGATGAGACGGAGGCTGGAGCGGAGGTGCTCCACGTCGCCGTCGCGCACATCTCTTCGCCTCTCGCGAACTCGGCAGTCTCATCTCCGGTGTACTCGTATGTCTCGGCGGCGACGCAGAACTCGTACTGCTGCCCCGGCTTCATCTGGAAGGACGTTTCGCTCGTTCGGAAATCGACGATATCTTCGTATTGATCCGAATAGTCCTGAGTCGCCGCACGCCAGCTGTATCGGTCGAAGGAGCACGACATCCCATCCTTCGTCGGCGAAGTCCATCGCCAGGTGACCGTTCCGGTGCTCGACACCTCTCCGGAGACCTGAGCCGGAGCCGGTGCGGTCCAGAAGTGGTCGATCTCCGCGATCGAGCTGGTGCTCTGGGTATCGGAAGGCACGAGCAGGACTCCGTCGGAACCGCCCTCGAACGGAACGCTGAAATCAGTGACGCTCGCCACTTCGAAGTAGTACGGGTTCCGGTCGGACCCGAGATCCACCGTGATCGACGTGCTGCCGGAAGTTGAGTAGAGCCGGACGGTGTCCTTCCAGCCGCCTCCGTCCCACCAGTCGCCCTCGATCGTGTAGATGTGCACGCGATAGCCGGCGACCTTCTGCGCGGGTGCCGTCCATGAGATGGTGACGGCGTCCGTGCAGCTGTTGTCGGAAGCGACGACGTTCGTCGGCGCAGCCGGCGAGCCCGCGGCCTGGGCCGGGGTCGCGACGAAGAGGGAGAGGAGCAGGGCGAGGAAAAGGGAGACGCTGAGGGTCTTCGTTCGCATGGAGGAGAGCATCCGGATTCGTCGGAGCGAGAAGGCCGACGACTGTCGGACCGGAGGGATCGTCCCATGCCGCTTATCGCTGCACTAAGTCCCCCATTCAGGGCAGAATTCGGTGGATTCCACAGATGTCATCAGCGCGATGACAAGAGAGAGGGATAAGGCCTTCTCGCCGAGAGGCGCAACGTCGTCCCTCCGAAAGCCCCTGCCTCAGGGCGAGGAAGAGTAGTCGCTGCCGCAATACAGCGCCCCGCGCGAGAGCCGCGGCGGTTTCCCGCGCCGCACCCACCGTTCACGCGCGTTCCGTGCGCCCCACGGCGAGAACCGCACGATCGGCGCGTGCAAGACTGGGCGCGAGCGTGCTCCATCCCGTTGCGTCATGCGCGGGGCACGGAGCCACTGGACCCGGTCCGCTCATCCGCATCCTTTCGCAGGAGGACTCGAATGACCGATACCGCCGTGCTCGCCGAGGCACCCGCCCGAACCGCCGTCGCGAAGACGATCCTGATGTGCCGTCCCGAGCACTTCACCGTCGTCTACCGCATCAATCCGTGGATGGACCCGCAGGTCCCCACCGACACCTCCCTCGCCGTCCGGCAGTGGCAGACCCTCTACGACACCTACGCCGACCTCGGCTTCACGATCGAGCTGATCGAGCCCGAGGCCGGACTGCCGGACATGGTCTACGCGGCCAACGGCGGATTCGTGATCGACGGCATCGCCTACGGCGCCTCCTTCACCTACCCCGAGCGCCAGCCCGAGGGCCCGGCGTACATGGACTGGTTCCGCTCGGCCGGCTTCGACGTCCGCGTCCCCGAGGAGGTCAACGAGGGCGAGGGCGACTTCCTCCTCGTCGGCGAGCGGATCCTCGCCGGCACAGGCTTCCGCTCCGCCTCCGACTCGCACGCCGAGGTCGCCCGCGTCTTCGGCCGCGAGGTCGTCACGCTCGAGCTCGTGAACCCGTCGTTCTACCACCTCGACACCGCGATCGCCGTGCTCGACGACACGAACATCGCCTACCTTCCGAGCGCGTTCAGCGAGGAGGGCAACCGCACCCTCCGCGAGCTCTACCCCGACGCGATCCTCGTCTCGGAGGAGGACGCGTCCGTGCTCGGGCTCAACTCCTTCTCCGACGGCCTCAACGTCGTCATCGCCTCCCGCGCGACGGGCTTCGAGCGCCAGCTGCGCGAGCGCGGCTACAACCCGATCGGCGTCGACCTGTCCGAGCTGCTGCTCGGCGGCGGCGGCGTGAAGTGCTGCACGCTCGAGCTGCGCCGCTGACCCACTCCCCGTGGTCGGCGACCCGCAGCGCCGACCCACCCTCCACTGTCCACGATCCGTCGCACTCGACGCCGAGTGCGACGACTCCTGGAGAGTCGATCGTCCCCTCAGGAGGAACGACATGAGCATCACCGACACCGACACCGCCCGCTCCGCCGCCCTCATCGCCGCGGAGGAGGAGCACGCCGCCCACAACTACCACCCGCTGCCCGTCGTCGCGGCCACCGGCGAGGGCGCCTGGATCACCGACGTCGAGGGCGTCCGCTACCTCGACTGCCTCGCCGCCTACTCCGCCGTGAACTTCGGCCACTCGCACCCGGTGCTGCTGGAGGCGGCCCGCGAGCAGCTCGGCCGCGTCACCCTGACCAGCCGCGCGTTCCACAACGACCGCCTCGGCCCGTTCGTCACGGCGCTCGCCGCGCTCGCCGGCAAGGACATGGTCCTGCCGATGAACACGGGCGCGGAGGCGGTCGAGTCGGGCATCAAGGTCGCCCGCGCCTGGGGCTACCGGGTCAAGGGCGTCGCTCCGGGCCGGGCGAACATCATCGTCGCGGCGGGCAACTTCCACGGTCGCACGACCACGATCATCTCGTTCAGCGACGACGCGGAGGCGCGCGACGGCTTCGCCCCGTTCACGCCCGGATTCCGCACGGTCCCGTTCGGGGACGCGGAGGCCCTCGAGGCCGCGATCGACGACGACACCGTCGCCGTGCTGATCGAGCCGATCCAGGGCGAGGCGGGCATCGTCGTGCCGCCGGCCGACTACCTCCCGGCCGTCCGCGAGATCACCGCTCGCCGCAACGTCCTCTTCATCGCGGACGAGATCCAGTCCGGCCTCGGCCGCACCGGCGCCACCTTCGCCTGCGACCTGGTCGGAGTCGTCCCCGACGTCTACCTGCTCGGCAAGGCGCTCGGCGGCGGCATCGTCCCCGTCTCGGCCGTGGTCGCGGACGCCGACGTGCTCGGCGTCCTGCAGCCGGGTCAGCACGGCTCCACCTTCGGCGGCAACCCGCTCGCCGCCGCCGTCGGCCTCGCGGTCGTCGAGATGCTCGCGACCGGCGAGTACCAGGCCCTCGCCCGCGAGCGCGGCGCGCAGTTGCACGCGCGCCTCGAGGCGCTGATCGGCCGGGGAGTGGTCGCCGTCCGCGGCGCGGGACTCTGGGCCGGCATCGACATCGACCCGGGGCTCGCCTCGGGCCGCGCCGTCTGCGAGGCCCTGATGGCCCGCGGAGTGCTGGCCAAGGACACGCACGGCTCGACGATCCGCCTGGCGCCGCCGCTCGTGGTCACCGCCGCCGAGATCGACTTCGCCGTCGACGAGCTGGAGGCCGTGCTCGAGTCGCTGCGCTGAGGCGCACCGTCCTCCCTCCGCGAGGTGCCGCTCCGGTCCGCGGCACGCCGTGTCCGGCGTGCCCGAACGGCATCCCGCGGGAGGGGGAGGGACGTGTTGAGACGGGACGTCTCGATGTCGCGGCAGGCCGTCGCCGCTCTGCGATACTCGCGCGATGAGCACACCTCTCCCGCCGGAGAACACCCCGCCCTCGTCCCCCGACCAACCCGCCGCAGGCCCCGCCTACGGCGGGTTGGTCGGGGGACGAGGGCGGGGTGTTCTCCGGCGGGAG
>NZ_PSWN01000024.1:0-55897 GCF_002932815.1 Rathayibacter sp. AY1B4
ACAGTGGGCTCCCCCGCGCGCCGACGCCGCGCGGGCGGGAGGGGGACGACCATCAAGCCTCGCACGCCCGCGCGGCGTCGGCGCGCGGGGGAGCCCACTGTCGTCCGGTGTTCATCCGCGGAGCAGAGCACCGGCACGTCCGGGTCGCCGTGCCGGTCCTCCGAGCAGGCGCGGCGCCGGCTACCACAGCGCCGCCCGCCCGTGCACGGGGTGGCCCCGGAGGCGCGGCTCGCCTGGGATGGAGGGGAGCGGCCCGATCCGGGTGCCGCGGACGGAGGAGCAATGCCCGACCAGTACACGTTCACGAACCCCGCCACCCAGTACCCGGACGTGACTCCGCCGGTCCAGCAGCAGCCCGAGCCCGGGCTGCAGTCGCGGATGACCCCGGTGCCGGACCTCGGCGAGGAGAGCTACCGCGGCACCGGCAGGCTCGCGGGCCGCCGCGCGCTCATCACGGGAGCCGACTCCGGGATCGGCGCAGCCGTGGCCATCGCCTTCGCCCGCGAGGGGGCCGACGTCGCCCTCGCCTACCTCCCGAGCGAGGAGGAGGACGCGCAGCACGTGATCGGGCTGATCCGCGCGGAGGGGCGCACCGCCGTGCCGATCCCCGGCGATCTCACGAGTGCCGAGTACTGCACGCGGCTCGTGGCGGAGGCGGTCGAGGGCCTCGGCGGGCTCGACGCGGTGGTCAACGTGGCCGGGAAGCAGATATGGAAGGAGGACCTGCTCGACATCACCGACGAGCAGTTCGAGGCGACCTTCGCGGTCAACGTCTTCGCTCCGTTCCGGATCATCCGCGCGGCCCTCCCGCACCTGCCCGCGGGCGCCACCATCATCAACACGGCGTCGGCGGAGGCGCACAAGCCCGCCCCCGACCGCCTCGACTACGCGATGACGAAGGGCGCGATCAACAACCTCTCGAAGGGCCTCGCGCAGCAGCTCGCCGCGAAGGGCATCCGCGTGAACATCGTGGCGCCCGGCCCGACGTGGACCGCCCTGCAGGTGAGCGGCGGCGTCGACCCCGAGAGCCTGCCCGACTTCGGCTCCAGCGAGTCGCCGATGGGCCGTGCCGCGCAGCCTGCCGAGCAGGCCCCGGCCTACGTGTTCCTCGCGTCCGCCGAGTCGAGCTTCGTCGCCGGCGAGACCCTCAACGTGAACGGCGGCATGGCCTCGCCCTGACCCGCCGCGCCGCCGGCGCTCGCTGCTGGACCGCCGAGACGCCTCCGTCCTGCTCGAGACACGGGCTCGCGTCAACCCTCTCCCGAGCGGCGGGGGGCGCGAGGTGCCATGGAGGGACCACCACGAAGGAGCACCATGAGCACCACGACCGTCCTCCCCATCGAGACCTACTCCGACGAGCAGGGCTGGCACAATCGCATCGCCCACGCCCGGGTCCCGCTGAGCCACCACGAGTCGCGCCAGGAGGCGGAGGAGGTCGGCGAGGAGATCGCCGAGCAGCGCGGCGGGGAGCACGTCGTCCTCGGCTAGCGGCCGGCGCGGGGCGCGGCATGCGGTGCCCGGCCGGGGACGCGCCCGGCCCGCAGGCGCCCGCTCCGCAGACGCCCCGTCCCGCGCGTGTAGCGCCCTCGACCCCGCCCGGTCAACCTTCTCGACCTCCCGGCCCCCTCCTCCCTAGCGTGGCCCGTCGTGCTCGCTCCCGAGCGCGCGACGAGAGGACGACATGGCCACCACGAGCGACGCCCCCGCGACCGGAGAGGCCGGCGGCACCTCCCTGCGCCGCCGCATCACCGGCCCGCTGCTCTACTTCTTCATCCTCGGCGACGTCCTCGGCGCAGGCATCTACGCCCTCATGGGCACGCTCTCGGCGGAGGTCGGCGGCGCCGTCTGGATGCCCCTCCTGCTCGCGCTCGGCCTCGCGCTGCTGACCGCCGGCTCCTACGCCGAGCTGGTGACGAAGTACCCGAAGGCGGGAGGCGCGGCGGTGTTCGCGCAGCGGGCGTTCAAGCGCCCGATCGTCTCGTTCCTGGTCGGCTTCGCCATGCTCGCGGCCGGAGTGACCAGCGCGGCCGGCCTGTCGCTCGCGTTCGCCGGCGACTACCTCGGCACCTTCCTCGACGTGCCGACCGTGCCGACGGCCATCGTCTTCCTGATCCTCGTCGCGTGCCTCAACGCGCGGGGCGTCGCGGAGTCGCTGCTCAGCAACACGGTGATGACCGTGATCGAGGTCGGCGGCCTGCTGATCGTGATCGGATGCGTCGCGCTGCTCGTGGCGGGCGGAGGCGGCGACCTCGCCCGCACGGTCGAGCTCAGCTCCGAGCAGGCACCGGCGCTGGCGGTGCTCGGCGCGGCGATCATCGCCTACTACTCCTTCGTCGGCTTCGAGACCTCGGCCAACATCGCCGAGGAGATCCGCGACCCCAGCCGCGTCTACCCGCGCGCGCTGTTCGGCTCGCTGCTGACGGCCGGCGCGGTGTACGTCCTGGTCGGCCTCGCGAGCTCGATCGCGCTGCCCGCCGACGAGCTGTCCGGATCCTCCGCCCCGCTGCTCGACGTCGTGACGGCGAGCGGAGCCGGGGTGCCGGCGTGGCTGTTCAGCCTGATCGCGCTCGTCGCGGTCGCCAACGGAGCACTGCTGACGATGATCATGGCGAGCCGCGTCACCTACGGCATGGCGAAGGACGGCCTCCTCCCGGACGTGCTCGGCCGCGTGCTGCCGAAGCGCCGGACGCCGTGGGTGGCCATCGCGGTGACCACGCTGGCGGCGTGCCTCCTGACCCTGGTCGGCGATCTGGCGACCCTCGCCGAGACCGTGGTGCTGCTCCTCCTGCTGGTGTTCATCAGCACGAACGTCTCGGTGCTCGTGCTGCGGCGCGACAAGGTCGAGCACGACCACTTCCGCGTGTGGACGGTGATCCCCGTGCTCGGCATCGCCTCGTGCGTGCTGCTCCTCAGTCAGCAGGACCCGATCGTCTGGCTCTACGCCGGGATCCTCCTCGTGGTCGGAGTCCTCGTGCACCTGGCGACCCGCCGCTCGTCCCGCCGCACCGCCTGATCCGCTGACGGTCCCGGCGGGGCCGCCGCTCCGCCGGACCGTCCCTCCCGACCGCCCCGCTCGCCCCGCGACCGGTCAAGCCCCTGGGCGGACGGCCGTCCGGGGCGTGGGATGGAGGGAACGGAAGGAGCACGAATGACCGACACACCCTCCCGCGAGGAGCTGCCGCTCCCCGACTGGAACGACATCCCGCTCGGCACGCTCGCGGAGCGCATCCGCCCGCTCGACGAGGCCGGCCTCGGCGTGCTGCTCGCCTACGAGGAGGCGCACGGGCACCGCCTGCCGGTGACGACGATCCTGCACTCGCGCCTCGAGCAGCTGCGCGGGGGAGCGGAGCCGGCAGGCAGCGTGCCGGAGTCGCTGCCCGAGGTGTCCCGCTCGTCGTCCGGATCGCCGGTCTCACCGGCGACGTCCGGTCCGCCGATCAACCCGCCCTCGCACGGAGTGCCGACGAACCCGGCTCAGCCGCGCTGACGGCGGCGGGCGGAGTCGCGGTCGCGGCGGCTCCGCCCCCGTCGCGTGCTGCCCAGGGCCTGCCCAGCGCGCACGGGCAGACTGTGCGGAGCCGATGACGGCGACCGGACGAGGGAGCAGTACCCGGAACGCGACAAGACTGACTCGTAGGAGCTGTCATGTCCTGGATCGTCCTCATCCTCTCCGGTGTCCTCGAGGCCGTGTGGGCCACCGCCCTCGGCAGGTCGGAGGGGTTCACGCGGCTCGGCCCGTCGGTCGTCTTCGGAGTCGGCGTCGTCGCGAGCATGGCCGGCCTCGCCTACGCGATGCGCGAGCTGCCCACCGGCACCGCGTACGCGGTCTGGGTCGGGATCGGCGCTTCGCTGACCGTCCTCTACGGCATGTTCTTCGGCGGCGAGGGCTTCTCGCTCGTGCGCACGCTGCTGGTCCTCGGGATCGTCGGCTGCGTCGTCGGCCTGAAGCTCGTGCACTGACCTGGCGGCCGTCCTCTCCTCCGCGACAGGCCGCTCCCGTACGCGACACGCCGACGGAGGCGCGCCGGACTGGCATCTCGCCGAGGGTCCGAGGCCGGTGGTTGCAGGACGCCGCGCGTTCCACCTAGGCTCGGCGCATCAGGGGAGAACGATCGTTCTACGGTTCTCCCCGCCCCCCAAGGAGGACTCATGCCCACTCGTACCGCACGCACCGCCTGGAACGGCTCGCTCGAGACCGGCGAGGGCCAGGTCGAGCTCTCGAGCTCGAAGATCGGCACCTACGACGTCTCGTTCCCCAAGCGCGCCGCCGACGACGCCAACGGCTCGACCAGCCCCGAGGAGCTCCTCGCGGCCGCCCACTCCGCCTGCTACGCGATGCAGTTCTCGGCCGTCCTCGGCCAGGCCGGCGGCACCGTCGAGGCGCTCGACGTCCGCGCCGACGTCTCGCTCGGCCCGGACTCGGCCGGCGGATTCAAGCTCACCGGCATCAAGCTCATCGTGAGCGGCGAGGTCTCCGGCATCGACGAGGCCGCCTTCCTCAAGGCCGCCGACGAGGCCAAGGAGACCTGCCCCGTCAGCAAGGCGCTCACCGGAGTCGACATCACGCTCGACGCCACCTTCGAGGGCTGAGCCCCTCCGCACTCCCGAGCACCCCGTCGCGCATCGCGGCGGGGTGCTCGTGCGTCCGGCGTGGCCGCGGACCGGCCTGTGGAGACCCCCGCCCCCACCGGCCGCCCGGCGCCCCCTGTCGTCAGACCGCCGCCGGCGCGTAGCGGAAGCCGGCGCCGAGGTGCTCCTCCGGCAGCCGGTCGCCGCGGCCGTGCAGCTTCTGGCGGAGGCTGCCCTCGACGTACTCCTCCGGGTACGCACCGCGGCGGCGCAGCTCCGGCACGATGAACTCCACCACGTCCTCGAAGGTGCCGGGCGTGATCGCGTAGGCGAGGTTGAACCCGTCCACGTCGGTCTCCTCGACCCACTCCTGCAGGTGGTCGGCCACCTCCGCGGGCGAGCCGACGACGAACGGGCCGAGCCCGCCGATCACGCTGAGCTTGGCGATGTCACGGACCTTCCACTCCGAGCCGTCCTCGTTCGCCTCCTGGAAGTTGGCGACGGCCGACTGGATCGCGTTGCTCTTCACGTTGCCGATCGGCTCGTCGAGGTCGTACTGCGACAGGTCGATGCCCATCCAGCCCGACATGAAGACCAGCGCCCCCTCCTCGCTCCCGTAGGAGAGGTAGTCGCGGTGCTTCTCGTGCGCGGCCTCGCTGGTCTCGGCGGTGATGATCGTGAGCAGCGTGTAGATCTTCGCGGAGTAGCGGTCGCGGCCGGCCGCCTCGAGTGCGTCGCGGATGCGCGAGACGGTCGCCTTCAGGCCGGCCTTCGTCGAGGACGCGACGAAGATCGCCTCCGCATTGCCCGCCGCGAAGCGGATGCCGCGCGGTGACGCTCCCGCCTGGTAGATGACGGGGGTCCGCTGCACCGACGGCTCAGAGAGGTGGATGCCGGGGACGGTGAAGTTCTTGCCGCGGTGCCCGATCTCGTGCACCTTCGCCGGGTCGGTGAACACGCCGGACTCGCGGTCGCGGACGACGGCGTCGTCCTCCCACGACCCCTCCCACAGCTTGTAGAGCACCTCGAGGTACTCGTCGGCGACGTCGTAGCGGTCGTCGTGCTCGAGCTGGTCCTCGTGGCCCATGTTGCGGGCGGCGCTGGGGAGGTAGCCGGTGACGACGTTCCAGCCCACGCGGCCCTTCGTCAGGTGGTCGAGCGTCGACATGCGCCGCGCGAACGGGTACGGGTGCTCGTAGGCGGTGCCCGCGGTGATGCCGAAGCCGAGGTGCTCGGTCGCGGCGGCCATCGCCGAGACGAGGAGGATCGGGTCGTTGACGGGGACCTGCGCGCCGTGGCGGATCGCCGCCTCGTTCGAGCCGCCGTAGACGTCGTAGGTGCCGAGCACGTCGGCGATGAAGATGCCGTCGAACGTGCCGCGCTCGAGCAGCTTCGCCAGGTCGGTCCAGTACGAGAGGTCCTTGTACCGCCAGGACTGGTCCTGGGGGTGGCGCCACATGCCCGAGGACTGGTGGGCGACGCAGTTCATGTCGAAGGCGTTGAAGCGGATCTGGCGGGTCATGGAGTCGATAGTGCCCAGCGGAGCCGCGAACGGGTACCGAGCGCGACGCACGGCGTCACAATGCGACGCCCGTCGAGGCGCCCGGCAGGTCTGGGTGGTCGGCGACGTCCTCGACGAGCTGGCCGACCTCGAGGACCGCATCGGCAGCGCGATGATCGAGAGCCGGAACGGGTGATGCGCCGGGGCGCACCGCCCCCGTCCGCCGACCGGCCGGCGCCTCCTCCTACGCCAGCTCGCGCCCCAGGAAGCGCACGTGCTCGCCGATCTGGAACGCCTCGCCGCCCTCGTGGCCGTTGAAGGGGTAGACCCGGATCTCGCGGGGTCCGGCGTAGCGGTTGTAGGAGGCGTAGACGGTGGACGGCGGGCAGATGTCGTCGCGGAGTGCGACTGAGAACAGCGCGGGGGACTGCGCGTAGGGGGCGAAGGAGGTGCCGTCGAAGTACGAGAGGGTGTCGAACACGCGCGCCTCGGCGCCGCGGTGGGTGTGCAGGTACTGCACGATCTCGCCGTACGGCATCGTGTCGACGAGCCGCACGGCGTGCGGGATGTGGGAGAGGAACGGCACGTCGACGATCGCGGCGCGCGCCGACTCCGACTCGCCGAGCAGGCCCAGGATCCCCGTGACGGCCAGGGCGATCCCGCCTCCCTGGCTGCCGCCCGAGACGGCCACGCGGGAGGCGTCGACCGCGGGGTGCGCACGCAGCACGTCGAGCGCTCGGACGGCGTCCGTGAAGACGCGGCGGTAGAAGTGCTCCGCGGGCGACTCGATGCCCTGCGTCATGAAGCCGGAGACGTGCGGCCCGCTGCCCACCGGGTCGGGCGTCGCTCCGGAGCGGTGCCCGGACCCCTGGCCGCGGGTGTCCATGACCAGGTGCGCGTAGCCGGCGGCCGACATCGCGGTCCACTCCGCGAGCTGCCCGCGGCCGCCTCCGTAGCCGATGTAGGTCACGAGCCCGGGGAGGGGGCCCTCGACGCCGCGGGGGAGGATCAGCCACGCGCGGATCGGGTGGCCGCCGAAGCCGGAGTAGGTGACGTCGAAGGTGTCGAGCAGTCCGAAGCCGGCGTCGACCCGCTCGAGGCGCGGCTCGGTCGTGACGGCCCTCGCCTCGGCGATCGTGTCGCGCCAGAACTCGGCGAACCCGGCGGGCTCGGCGATCTCGGGGGCGTACTGCTCGAGGAGGTCGAGCGGGAGGTCGTACTGCGGCATCACGGACTCCTTCTCGGGCAGCGGCGCCCGAGGACCGAGGCTACTGGAGGCACGGGCTCACCTGGGTGCGGCGTGGGAGAACGCCGCGGAGCGGAATGCCGGGGCACCCTCCGCGTTCTCCTCAGCATGACGACGTACGGAATCATCGGAGCAGGCAACATCGGCAGCCAGGTCGCACGGGCGGTCATCGCCCTCGGGGACGAGGTGGTCATCGCGAACTCGCGCGGCCCCGAGACCCTCGCCGACCTCATCGCGGAGCTCGGCCCGAAGGCCCGCGCCGCCACGGCTCAGGAGGCGGCCGAGGCCGCCGAGATCGCCGTGGTGACGGTGCCGCTGAAGAACCTCGAGGAGGTGCCGGTCGCCCCGCTCGCCGGCAAGATCGTCCTCGACACGAACAACTACTACTTCGAGCGCGACGGCCGCATCGAGGCGCTCGACAAGGGCGAGACCACGACCAGCGAGATGCTCCAGCAGCACCTCCCGGAGTCGAAGGTCGTCAAGGCGTTCAACCACATCATGGCCGCCGACATCACCACCGACGGCACCCCGGCCGGAACGCCCGACCGCCGCGCTCTCGCGACGTCGAGCGACTACCCCGAGGCGATCCACTTCGTGACCGACCTCTACGACCGGATCGGCTTCGACACCGTCGCGATCACGCCGCTGAGCGAGTCGTGGCGCGTCGAGCGCGACCGCCCCGCCTACGTGGTGCGGCAGAACCGCGAGGAGCTCGAGGCCAACCTCGCGAAGGCTCCCCGCACGGTCTGATCCAGCCTCTCCAAGGGGAGCGGTGCTGCGGCGCCGCTCCCCTTCTGCCTGTCCGGACGGCCTCGGAGGCGCGCCCGGGACGGCCCGCTCGGCGCTCACCGCCGCCGAGCCTGCGATAGTCGAGAGGACCAGCCACGCACCAGAGAGCCCCGATCGGGCTCCGAGAGGAGAGGCCTGCCATGCCCTCGACACCCCGTTCCGTCCCCTCCCGCTCCGGGCTCTCGCGCCGCAGCGTCGTGATCGGCGGTCTCGCGGTGCTCCCGCTGCTCAGCGCCTGCACGCCCGACTCCTCCGCTCCGGACGACGCCCAGCAGGAGGCGCCCCGCACCCGCACCGCGGCTCCGAGCGGGCCGGTGGCGCTCGCCCCGCACGCGCTCGCCGCGAGCGCGGCCCTGTTCGCCGCGGCTCCGCTGGTCGTCCTGGTCGAGGACGTCGCCGAGTCCCGCCTGCGCGCCGCCCAGGTGAGCATCGCCTGGGGCGTGCCGCTGCTGGTCGGCTCGGCGGGATCCGGAGCGACGGCTGCCCCGTCCGCGGACGCCGCGGCCGCGGGATCCACGGCTTCCGAGACGCCGTCCGATCCGGGGGGCCCGTCCGACTCCGCGACCCCGTCCGCCGCTCCGTCCTCCACCGCTCCGACCTCCGACGCCCTCGCCGCCGAGTTCGCCCGCCTCGGCGTGACCCGCGTGCTCGCGATCGGCGACGTCACCGCGCCCGAGGGCGTCGACGTCGTCGCCTCCGCCTCCGACGCGGCCGCCCTCAGCACCGCGTCCGGCCTGACCGTGACCGACCTGGCGCTCGCCGACCTCGCCGCCGCCGCGCCGTCCACCGCCTCCGACGCTCCGTTCGGCGCCCTCCCGGCCCGGGCCGACGCCCTGACCGGCCTGCACGCCCTCGCCCGCGCGCAGGACGCCGACATCGCCGCGCTGGCGACCGCCCGCGCGGCCGGCGTGCCCGTCACCGTGGTCGACGGCGACGACCTGCTCGCCTCGGGCGGAGCCGTGACCGCGATCGCCGAGGCCGACGCCTCCTGCACGCTGCTGCTCGGCCCCGTGCTCGCCGCCCAGCCCGAGCCCGAGTGGGCCGTGCGCGCAGCCGCGAGCGGCTGGCAGCTGCCGGGCGGCGGCCAGCGGATGTTCGGCGGGCACCTCTTCGTCGCGATCTACGGCACTCCGGGCGCTCCCGTTCTCGGCGTGCTGGGGGAGCAGGGCCTCGAGCCCACGATCGCGCGGGCGGAGGCGGTGGCCGAGCCGTACCGGGCACTCACCGACAAGCAGGTCGTGCCGAGCCTCGAGATCATCACCACGGTCGCGGCGGGCGATCCCGGCAAGGACGGCGACTACTCCAACGAGCTCGACGCCGCCGACATCCGCCCCTACATCGACGCGGCGCAGGCGGCCGGGATGTACGTGGTGCTCGACCTGCAGTCGGGGCTCACCGACTTCCTCACCCAGGCGAAGCAGTACGCGGATCTGCTGACGCTGCCCAACGTCGGCCTCGCGCTCGACCCGGAGTGGCGCCTGCTGCCCGGCCAGAAGCCGCTGGAGCAGATCGGGCGCGTCTCGGCCGCCGAGGTCGACAGCGTGTCGGAGTGGCTTGCCGACCTGGTGCAGAGCGAGGGGCTGCCGCCGAAGATGTTCGTGCTGCACCAGTTCCGGCTGTCGATGCTGCAGGACCGCGACAGCATCCGTCGCGACCGGCCCGAGCTGGAGTTCCTCATCCACGTCGACGGCCAGGGCTCGCAGCCCGACAAGCAGGCGACCTGGGACGCGCTGCACGAGGGCGCCCCCGAGGGCATCGGCTGGGGCTGGAAGAACTTCTACGACGAGGACACGCCCATGCTCACCCCCGCCGAGACCATGGCCGAGGTCCGCCCCCTCCCCGACCTCGTCACCTACCAGTAGGCGGATCCCGGGGACGGGCGTCAGCGGCGCAGGAGCTCGCCGGAGACGACGCCCGCCTCGACCTCCTCGAGGGCACGGCCGCGGGTCTCGGGCACGCGCTTCCAGATGAAGACGAGCGCGAGCAGGCCGACGGCGCCGAACAGGAAGAACGTTCCGGTGATGCCGACGCCGGAGACGAGGGTGGGGAAGAACAGGCCGAGCACCGCGTTCGTGATCCAGTGGCAGAAGATCGCGATGCCGACGCCGACGCCGCGGATCCGCAGCGGGAAGATCTCGGACAGCATCACCCAGGTGACGATGTTGAGGAACGTCTGCATGCTCCCCACGAACGCGACGACCAGCACCAGGATCACGTACGGTCGCGCCGGGTTCCCCACGGGGAGCGCGACGGAGGCGATGCCGATCAGGAAGTGCATCGCGGTGGTCAGGGAGTAGCCGAGCAGGAGGGTCGTGCGGCGGTTCATCGTCTGCATGAGCCGCAGCCCGATCAGGCCGCCGATCACGGCGATCGCCCCGGGTGCGATGTTGGCGACGAGCGCGCCGTCGTGGTCGAAGCCCGCCTCCTTCAGCACCGACTGGCCGTAGTACATGATCGAGTTGATGCCGGTGAGCTGCTGGGCGACTCCGATCCCGATGCCGACCAGCAGGATGCGCACCGCCCAGCGCTCGCGCAGCGCCTGCAGCAGGGGGATCCTCGGGCCGTCCTTCGCGCCGATCGAGCGGGCGATGGTCTCCGCCTCCGCGTGGGCCCGGTCGGGCGTGCGGATGGTGGTGAGCACGCCGAGCGCCTCGTCGCGGCGGCCGTGCGCGATCAGCCAGCGCGGCGACTCCGGGACCCGGGTCATGCCCAGCAGGAGCGCTGCGGCGGGGAGCGCGGCGACGGCGAGCATGATCCGCCAGACGCCGGGCAGCTCGCCCCAGACGGTGCCGATGACGGCGTTGGCCACGAAGGCGGCGAGCTGGCCGATCACGATCATCAGCTCGTTGCGGCCGGCGAGCGATCCGCGGATCTCGGAGGGGGAGATCTCGGAGAGGTAGATCGGCACGACCACCGAGGCGCCGCCGACGGCCAGTCCGAGGACCGCCCGCCCGAGGACCATCACGCCGAAGCCCGGCGCCACGACGCAGACCAGGGCGCCGACGAGGAAGAGCACGGCGAGCAGGCGGATCGTGGTCCGCCTCCCGAGGGCGTCGGCGAGGCGTCCGCCCGAGATCGCGCCGATCGCGGCGGCGAAGAGGAGCGAGCTGGTGACGACCCCCTCGGTCAGCGCGGTGAGGCCCAGCTCGGCCGACATCGGCTCGAGGGCGCCGTTGATGACGCCGGTGTCGTAGCCGAAGAGGAGGCCGCCGAGGGTCGCGATGAGCGCGATGAGGCCGAGACGCCGAGTCGGCGCCTCCAGGGAGGTGGTGGTCATCCGCTCACTCTGACGCATGGCCGCGCGGTGAGGGAACCCTGGACCGCCGAGGGAACCCGGTGTAGCGGGTCCTCTCGACGGCCCGGCGTCCCCTCGGCGGCACGGAGGGGGAGGGAGCGAGCGGAGGGGGCGCTCAGGAGGAGACGCGCGCGCCCTCGCGCAGGCCCTCCTCCTTGGCCTGCTGCACCAGGGCGGCGATGCGGCGGCGCGAGCGCGAGCGCCCGGCGAGCAGCGCCGCGAGGATGAGGGCGACGCCGAGGATCACGAGCAGCTGCGGGACCGGCACGGCGGCGACCGTGATCGACTCCGTCACGGGAGCGGTGGCGACCGGCTCCTGATCGGCGGCGGCGACGGTCGGTGCGATGGTCAGGTCGGCGCCGACTCCGAAGAGGGGCCAGATGCCGTCGAGCTGCACCGAGACGCTGCGCCGGTCGCCGGGCAGCAGCTCCTGCTGGGGCGCGTCGGCCGCGACGACGGGGGCGGTGGCGCCCTGGGCGCTCGCCGTGCCGTCGAGCAGCAGGCGCACGTTGCCGGTGTTCACCACGTCGGCGACGAGCGAGAGGGAGCCGGGCTGGAACGGGTTCCAGGAGAGGCGGTAGTCGCTGGCCAGGTCCTCGACGGAGAAGGAGGGGGTCACCTCGCCGGTCACGCGGGTCATCACGCGGAAGCCGATGCGGCTCTCCACTCCGACGTTCGCGCCTCCTGCCTCGGTGCCCTGCGAGAGCACGGAGGCGGCGATGCCGGCGGCGTGGTCGCCGGGGGTGGCGTTGTCGGGGACCGTCACGGTGAACGGCACCACGCCGCTGCTGCCCGGATCGACGGTCACGGTCTCGGGGGCGGAGATCCACAGCCCGGCGTCGACCGACTCCTGGTCGGAGTTCAGCATGTTGAAGCGGCCGGTGTCGGTGAAGTAGCCGTCGGCGCTGGTGATGCTGAAGGTCACGGGCTGGTCGCTGAGGTTCCGCACGACCGCCTCGTCCGAGGCGCTCGCGCCGGGGGCGAGCTCGAGCTCGACCCACGCGCGCTTGTCGGGGACGCCGTCGGTGGAGGGGCTGACCGCCCAGGTGATCGCTCCGTCGGCCGCGACGGCCGCCGGAGCGACGCCCGCGCCGAGGAGGGCGACGATCAGCGCGAGCAGCGCGGGGAGGAGCGGGCGGCGGGGAGCGGCGGAGCGGCGCGGAGCAGTCATCAGAACCTCATGGTCGCACGGGGGAAGCACGACGCGGCCGGGCGGGCGGGCCCGGCCGCGTCGGCCGTGGTGGGATCGCGGCCGGGGGAGTGCGTCCCCCGGCCGCGACGGGTCACTCGAAGAGCGACAGGGTGATGGTGGACGAGTACGCGCCGGCGTCCACGTTCACGGGGGTGCGGAGGAAGAGGTCGGCGTCGGCGCTCCAGGAGCCCTCGGGGTTGACCTGCTGGGAGTTGCTGGCGACGATCGCGAGCAGCTCCTCGTTCTTCAGGCCCTGGCCGTTGGCGCCGCCGTCGATGGCGGTGTCGACGACCTGGCCCGCGGCGACCTCGCCGAGGTCGCCGCCGTCGACGAGAGCCGGGGCCCAGCCCAGGTTCTCGGCGCCGATGATGGAGCCGTCGGCCGAGGTGAAGGCGTCGGCGGTGCCGAGGACGTACCAGGCGGAGTCGGGGGAGACGTCCTCGGCGTCACGGGTGTCGGTGACCGTGACGGTCGGCAGGGTGCCGGTGAACTGGCGGCGGACGTTGTCCGAGCCGTCCTCGGCCAGGGTCGTCGAGTCGCCGGCGACGGTCATCGAGAGGGCGCCGGTCCCGGGGAGGTCGGCGATGTCGACGTTGACGTCGACGTCGTCGCTGCCGTAGTTGGTGTCGGCGGCGAAGGCCGTTCCGGCGACTCCGAGCAGGAGGACGCCTCCGGCCAGTCCGGCGGCTCCGCGGATCAGAAGGGATCGGGTGTTCATGTCGGGTGTTCTCCGTTCTCCGGCCGGCGTCGTCGCCGGCTCGATCTCAGTGGGTGTGGGTCGTGCCCGCGGGTCAGCTGCAGCCGGCCGCGGAGTAGGGGGCGGTCGAGGAGGCCGTGGCCGGCTTCCCGTTGACGAACGCGGTCGCCGTGGCGGTCGCGGATCCGTCGGTCACGCTCGTCGCCCGGGTGGTGAAGGCGGCCGAGACGGTGGCGCCGGGAGCGACGTCGGCGAAGCTCTTGGAGCCCCACGTCGTGCCGATCACGATCTTCGCAGCGAAGGCGTTCGGGTTCGTGGCGGTCGCGGTGACGACGATCCTCCCGGCGACGCAGCGCGTCGTGGAGGTCGTGGTCACGGCGATCGCGGGTGCCGAGTCGGTCACGGGACCGACGGAGGCGGAGGCCGTCGCCGGCGTCCACTGCGGCTTCGCGGCGGTCACGGCCACCGAGATCGTCGCTCCGCGGTCGGCGGCGGTGAGCGTGTAGCTCGACGCCGTCGCCCCGCTGATCGCGGTCCCGCCGCGCTTCCACTGGAAGCCGGTCGCCGTCCACGGGGAGGAGGCGGAGGCGGTCAGCGTGCTGCCCACCGTCGCCTTCCCCGTGATCGAGGCCGCGAGCGGCGCGGTGTCGACGATCGTCTGCGCCGCGACGCTGGTGAGGGTCGGGACGACCTTCTGCATGAGACCGGTCGTCTTGTCGAAGGTCACCCGGTCGATCGTCGTCTCGCGGTGCTGGCCGTCTCCGCCGGGGATGGCGAAGCGGTGGTAGGCGATGTACCAGTCGTCCGTGCCGGGCACGTTGACGATCGAGTTGTGGCCCGTGGCGAGGATGCCCTGCGACGGGTCCTTCTCGAGGACCACGCCGCGGTAGGTCCACGGTCCGTCGACACTGGTCGAGGTCGCGTAGCCGACCTTGTAGTTCTCGGAGCCGGTGTCGTCGATCGAGTAGGTGAGGTGGTACAGACCGTCGCGGTAGTTCAGGAACGCACCCTCGCGGAAGTCGGTCAGGCCGCTGATCTTCTTGATCGTGCCGGTCTTGATCGAGAGCATGTCGTCGGACAGCTCGCCGTAGAGCGGGTCGCCGTTGCCCCAGAAGAGGTAGCTCTTGCCGGTCTTCGGGTCGGTGAACGCGGCGGGGTCGATCGCCTGGCCGGACCGCACGGACTCGCCGTTGGTGATCATCGCGGTCGGCTGCGCCGTGAACGGGCCCATCGGGCTGTCCGCGACCGCGACTCCGATCGTCTTGCGGTTGAGCGAGGAGTTCTCGCCGGAGAAGTAGAAGTAGTACTTCCCGTTCTTCTCGGTGATCGTCGGCGCCCAGGCGTTGCCGGTCGCCCACGGCACATTGCCGTTCGCGCCGTCCAGCGTCAGGAAGGGCTGCTCCGACCGGGTCCAGTCGATGAGGTTCTTCGAGGACCAGGCGTAGAAGGTCTTGCCGCCCCAGCCGGCGAAGCCGTCCGAGGTCGCGTACAGGTAGTAGGTGTCGCCGAAGACCGCGATGTTCGGGTCGGCGTTCAGGCCCGCGAGGACCGGGGACTTCATGACGACGGCCTTGAGGGTCCAGGTGGTCGCGGTGCCGCCGGCGGCGGGCGTGAGCACGACCGTCTGCGGGGTGGAGAGGTCGCGGACGGAGCCGGAGGCGGGGCTCGCCGTGACTCCCGCCGCGGTGGAGAAGGTCGGGGTGAGCTTCGTCAGGTCGGTCCCCGGCTTCACCGGGAAGGTGACCGTCCTGCTCGCCGAGTCGACGATCGGGGCCGTCTTCATGACGTCGCCGCTGAGCGACAGGTCGACCAGGGCCGACGTGTTGCCGGAGGCGGCGAGCACCTCGGAGGCGCTGAGAGCCCGGTTGTAGACCGAGAACTCGCGGATCTGGCCGCGGAAGCGGTTGTCGGCGTCGTAGTTCGAGCGACCGATGTAGTTCGCCGCCGTGGAGCCGCCGCCGATGTCCTTCGGGTCGGTCGTGACGGTGCCGCTGGCGACCTTCACTCCGTCGAGGTAGATCGTGCCGGTGGTGCCGGAGAGCGTGTACGTCAGGTGCGCCCAGGTGCCGCGGGGGAGGGCCGAGCCGCCGGCGACGGTCTGCTCGGTGGTGTAGTTCCCGGTCGCGATGCTGGTGCGGTAGTTGTTGCCCGAGGTGAAGAGGTAGCCGTCGCCGGCCCCGTTCGTGGTGTTGCCCAGGCCGTAGAGGAAGTAGTTGCCGCCCTGCGCGGGGTCGATCCAGACGTCGGACTGGATGGTGAGGTCCGTCACGCCGGCGAGCAGGTCGTTCGGCAGCTTGACGTAGTCGTCGGTGCCGTCGAGCTGCAGGGCGCCGTCCTTCCAGGTGCCGCCCGAGGGCAGCGTGCCGTTCTGGTTGTTGCCCGAGCTGTCGCGCACCGTGGTGCCCGAGCCGCCGTCGAAGGTGTAGCGGAGGATCTCGCCGGCCGCGTTGACCGGCTTCGCGGCGGGGCCGGTGCTGCTGGTGCCGTAGGCGGCCGTCAGGCGCGCCTCCTCGGCGCTCGAGAGGCGGAGCACCGAGCCGTGGCGGAAGGGCTTCGAGAACGAGTACGTGTTCGCGCCGGTGGTGCCGACGGGAAGCGCCGTGAACCGCATGTCCGCGAGGGTGTCGGTGACGTAGGCGGAGTAGCCGAACGAGTCGCCCATGACGACCCAGCGGCCGTCGGGCAGCTGGTAGACGGTGAGGCCCTCGAGGTGGTCGGAGAGGCCGCGGGACTTCTCCTCGCCACGAGCGATGACGCGGGTCCAGGGGCCGGCCAGGCTGGTCGCCTTGTCGACGACGGTGCGCCAGTCGGAGGTGGAGAAGCGGTAGTAGGTGCTCCCCTCCTTCGCGATGGTCGTGTCGATGATGTTCGGGCCGTCGGCGTTGTTGGTCGAGGAGTTCTCGTCGAGCCAGACCGTCGGGGTCGAGAAGTTCACGAAGTCGCGGGTGGTGCTGACGTAGACGCGCAGCGCCCAGTCGTCGGTGTTCACCTGCGTCTTGTCGCGGCCCGACCAGTAGACGTAGTACTGGCCGGTGGTCTCGTCCCAGATCGCCTCGGGTGCCCAGACGTTGCCCGCGTTCGCCGCTCCGGCGAAGACGAGGCTCTGGTCGCTCCAGTTCACGAGGTCGGTCGAGCGCCAGACGACGAGCTTCTGGCTCGCGTTGACCTGATCCCAGGTGCCGCCGGGAGCGGTGCCCTCCGCGTGCAGGTCGGTGCCGATGATCCAGTACTCGTCGCCGGTGGGGGAGCGCACGAGGTGCGGGTCGCGGACGCCGAGGGTGCCGCCGAGGTTGGCGAGCACGGCCTTGTCGTTGTTGAGCTTCGACCAGTGCAGGCCGTCGGTGCTGGACCCGAAGTAGATCTTCTCGTAGTCGGTCGAGGCGAAGTGGGTCCAGAGGTAGCCCGCGTCGTACTCGGTGTCGAGGTTCGCGGGAGCCGCGGTCACCGTGACGGGCAGCTGCCGGGTCGCGGTCGTGCCGGCGATCGTCGCGGTGAGCGTGACGGGCGTGGCGGCGGACTGGCGCTTCACGACGCCGGTCGTGCTGAGCACGGCCGTGTTCGAGGAGGCCCAGGCGACATCGTAGGAGCCGACCTTCGCGGGCAGCGTCACGTTGCCGCGGACGTCGCCGGAGTTGACGATCGAGAGGGCGTCCAGCGCCTTCTGGGCGTCGGCGTTAACGTCCTTGGCGGGCACGGTGGCGGTGAAGGTGCGGATGGCCGTGGCCGAGCCGCGGGTCGTCGTGGCGGTCAGCTCGACCGAGGCGACCCCGTTCGCGGGCGGCGTGACCACTCCGCTGGTCGAGACGACCGCGGAGTTGCTCGAGGCCCAGGCGATGGCGGAGCCGTTGGGGCCGGTCGTCGGGAGGGTGAGGTTCGCGGAGACCGAGGAGAGGCTCCCGAGGTCCAGGGCGGCGGAGTCGCGGGAGACGCGCGTGCTGTCCGGGGCCTGGAGCGTCGCGACGTCGGCCGCGCTGAGCGCCGTGCTGTAGACGCGGAAGTCGCGGACCGAGCCGGCGAGGGTCTTGTCCGCCGTGTAGACGGAGCGGCCGATCGCGTTCGCGGTGGTGGTGCCGTTGCCGATCGCGGCGGGAGTGATGGTCACTCCGGTCTGCTGTGCGACCTGGGTGCCGTCGAGGTAGAGGCGTGCGGTGTCGCTCGCGTCGTCGAGCGTGTAGGTGAGGGTCTTCCAGACGCTGCGCGCGAGGTTCGCGTTGGAGTTGACGGTCTGCTCGGTGGTCCAGTTGCCGGTGGCGATCGAGGCCTTGTAGCCGTTGCCCGTCGTGTAGAGGTAGCCGTTCCCAGCGCCGTTCGTCGTGTTGCCGAGGCCCCAGATGAAGTAGGGCGTGCCCTGGTTCGCGTTCACCAGGACCTCGGTGCTGACCGTGATCGAGTTCAGACCCGCGAGCAGGTTGTCGGGCAGCTTGACGTAGTCGTCGGTCCCGTCGAGCGCGACGCCCGCGGCCCCGCGGGGAGCGGCTCCGTTGACGAGCGTGCCCGTGCGGCCCTTGCCCGAGCTGTCGGCGACGGTCGTGCCGCTCGTCTCGTCGAGCGCGTAGCGCAGGACGAGGCTGTCTGAGGGAGCGGCGCTCGCGGATTGGGCCGTCAGAAGAGGGACGGTGAGGGCCACGGCCGTCACGAGGACGAGTGGTCGCAGGAAAGGCTTCATCGCGCTTTGCTCCAGGGTCGGCATCTTTGCTGAGGGGAGGGAGTGTGCCGGCTTCGTACGCGGCAATGTTCACGGTAACACTATGTTGACGTCAACGTGAAGAGCCTATCCGGATCAATTCCTCGACATCCGGAGAAGAGGCGAACCGGTTCGACGAATTCCGAGAGCATCCAGGAGCGATGCAGCCGCCGATGTCCGGCCGGATCAGCCGCGGTCGTCGTCGCGCGAGCGGCTCAGCGCACGGTCCATCGCCCTCAGCGTCCGGAAGCCGGCCCGGTCGGCCACAGCCGCGCGAGCCGACGGCGAGAGCGAGGGGCTCGCGGCGAGGAGCGACGCGGCGAGGTGCACGCGCCGCTCGCGGAGGGTCGCCGCCACGGTCGTGCCCCGGCGGTGGAAGGCGCGGTCCAGCGTCGCCCGTGAGACGCCGAGACGCATCGCGAGAGCGCCGGCGGTGAAGTCCGCATCGCCCGCCTCCGCGTCGATGACGGCGATCGCGCGGAGGAGGACGCCCTCGAGTCCGTCCTCCGGACGGGCGGGCGGGAGGCTCTGCTTGATGAGAGCCGACGCGGTCGCCTCGAGCGCACGGCGCAGCTCGCTGAAGCCGGGATCGCCCGCCGAGAGGTCCGCGTTGAGGGTCGCGTTGACGAGGGAGACGAAGGCGCCGCTGTAGCTGTCGGCGGCGAGCAGCGTGCAGGACGGCCCGCCGGACTGTGCGCTCGTGAGGCCGAGCCTGCCCCAGGACGTCCTCAGCGCCAGCCAGGCGGAGTCCTCCTCCGCCCGGAACCGAGCGGAGTCGTCGCCCCGGAGGAGGGCGAGCCCGCCGGGCCGCAGACGAGCGGCCTCGAGAGGGCCGTCGACGACGATCTCGCCGGCGACCGGGACGATCAGGTCGACCTCGGCCCGGTCGAGGGCAGGGAGGGGCGGGTCCGTCCGGACGGTGCCGGGTGTGTGCCAGAGGCGGCTCAGCCGGAAGCCGTCGACGGCGAGCACGTCCCCGGCGAGATGCAGGGGCGGAGCTCCGTCGCTCGCCCAGCCGAGGCTCCTCAGCCACGCCTCCACGCGGGGACCGCTCAGCTGCAGCGTCTCGACGAGACCGCGCGGGGCGGCCGGCTGCTCGGAAGCGGTCACCGGGCTCCTTCGCAGCGGGGACGGGGTGCGCGGGCGGTGACCACGCTAGGCCGGGGGAGGGGCGCCGAGACGGCGTGGCGCGTTCCTCCTCGGACGAGGCGCCCGTCCTCGGCGGGAGGGCGGAGGCGGCCCTCCTCGCCCGCGGTCCGGCAGGACGCGGGCGGAGAGGGCCGCCGGGCGCGGATCAGCGGCAGTCGGTTCTCGCCTTGATCCAGTGGGGGTTCAGCGTGTTGTCTCCCTGGGCGGTGATCCCGGCCGCATCGGGCCCGGTGCTGGCACCGGAGCCGATCTTGGTCCACGTGTTCTGCGCCGGGCTGTAGTACCAGATGTCGCCGTTCGCCTTCACGGAGACGTTCCCATCCGCTCCCTGACCGTAGGTGCGGACGAACCCGGAGTTCTCCGGGACGGTCGCGAGCCGGGTGCCGTACTGCAGGACCCCGTCCTTGATCCAGTGGATCTCGAACGTCCCGCCCGGCCGCTGGGTCAGCCCGGCGGCGCTCGGCTCGGTGCTGGCTCCGGTGCCGATCAGGTCCCAGACGTTCCCCTGCGGGTTGTACCGCCAGATGTCGCCGTTCGACTTCACGGCGATCGTGCCGCGGGTGCCGAGGCCGTAGACGCGGACGAATCCGGAGTTGGTCGGCACCGTGGCCGTCGCGGTGCCGTACTGCAGGACTCCGTTCTTGATCCAGTGGACGTTCAGGGTCCCGGCCACGTTCGCGGAGATGCCGGCCGCGCTCGGCTCGGTGCTGGCGCCGGTGCCCAGAAGGGTCCACTCGTTGGCCTGGCGGTTGTACCGCCAGACGTCGCCGTTCGCCTTGATGGAGACGTTCCCGTCCGCGCCCTGACCGTAGGTGCGGACGAATCCGGAGTTGTTCGGAACGGTCGCGAGCGCCTTGCCGTACTGGAGGACTCCGTCCTTGATCCAGTGCGCGTTGTAGGTTCCGTCCGGCTGCTGCGTGAGCCCGGACGTGCTGGGCTCCATGGAGGCGCCCGTGCCGAGCTTCTGCCAGCCGTCCGACCGCCGGTACTGCCAGATGTCGCCGTTCGCCTTGACGGAGACATTGCCGTTCACACCCTGCGAGGAGGTGTGGATGAATCCGGAGTTCTCGGGAACAGTGGCGAGGCCCGTGCTGTACTGCAGGTCGCCGGTCTGGCGGACCGGGAACGGGGCGTTCGTCTTCGCCGAGCCGCCGAAGGCGAGGGCCGAGCCGGTCGAGGGGCCCGCGATGACGCCGCCGACCGGGATGGTGGCGACTCCGTTCGCGTCGGTCACGAAGGTGTCGGTCCCGCTCCCTCCGAAGCGGAAGCCGGGCGGGGTGTTCACCCGCACAGGGACGTTCGCGACGTTGCCGCCGGTGAGGGTCAGCGTGATCGGCGCCGTGTTGGGCGTGCACGCGATCATGGTCGGGATGGAGCTGAACACGAGGGTCTGCGTGGCAGAGGCGGCGGCGGCCGGGGTGGCCGTCGCTGCGGCGATCACGGGCAGGGACCAGGTGGCGCCGGCGACGACGGTGCGTCGCCTCAGCGGACCCTGCTCAGCGGGAGAGTTGTCGGAAGTCACAGTGAAGCTCCTCGGTCTGTCTTCTCGCCGGCGGCCTGCTCGGAGGACGGTCGTCGTCCGCTCGGCCGCTTCGGCGGGTACGACGGGCGCCGTACCGCTGGGGAGTCTTCCCGCGGGCGGGCGGTCGGCCCAAGCGCTCGGGGGCAGGTGAGGAGGAAGTGGCGCTGCCGTGAGGAGGGAGTGGTGAGCTCCGGCGCCGCTCCGAGTCGCGACAGCCCTCCCGACCGGGTGCTCCCGTCGGTCGCCCGTCGCCGCCGGGGCGCCGCCGGTGCGATGAGCGGGAGCGCAGCCGTCCGCTGTGACCGGTCCGGTGACAAACGGAGCACGCGCGGGCTGCGAATCACTCCCGTGGTGAGGCGTCAGCGTGCCCGCGAGGAGGGGGCGCCCGATGAGGTCGAGATCGGCCGAGATGTACCGGCGGATGGCCGAGCACTGGAACGGCGTGGAGGCCCGTTCTGGACTGCGGGTCGAGGCGACGGGCTCGCTCGGCTTCGAGATCGCCAGACTGTGGATCCCCGGTGGCTGCGTTCTCGAGCAGAAGCCGCAGTCGCGCTGCCCGCCGGGCGCGCATCTGCTGCTGGTCGTCGAGGGCGGAGGACGCATCCGACAGGACGGACGGATGCTCGAGTGCGGCAGTGGTGATCTGGTGGTCATCGACGCGGAGCCGCGGACCGGGGCGCGCTTCCCCCGCTCGACCGTGATCTACGCCTGGGTGCTCGGCGAGCGGGCGCTGGAGCAGCGCTGGATCACGGAGCGCTTCGGCGAGGTCCTGCCCGTCGCCGGCTGCTTCCTGGCCCCGGCGCGGGCGCTGATGAACGGTCTCCTCGACGGCGACCCCGCTCTGGCGGAGCAGCCCGCCGTCGCCCGGGCGGGCGAGGCCTTCCTGAAGGAGCTGGTCGAGGGCTCCGCACCGCGCAGGCGTCCCCGCGCCGAGGACGTCTACGGGGAGGCCATGGCCCTGATCGAGGAGCGCCACCGCGATCCCGCCTTCACCGCCGCCCGGCTCGCCCGCGAGCTCCTGGTGTCGGAGCTGACGCTGGCTCGCGCGTTCTCCTTCCTCGGGCGGACGGCCGACGACGAGCTCGAGCGGCGCCGGGCGGGCACCCTCCTGCTCCTGATCGGCGGGCGGTCCCTGGCGACGGCCGACTTCGCGCGCGCGGCCGAGGAGGCGGGCTTCGCCTCCGAGGGGAGCGCTCGCCGCGCGCTGTGGCGGCTCTCCCAGCGCCGCTGACCGGGACGGTCCCCGTGGCCGTCCTCCCGGTCCGGCGGCGGCGTGCGGCCGGATTCCGAGCGCGAGGCGCGGAGGCCTGGGAGATCCGTGCGAACGTCCGGCGGTGATCGACAGATGAGGGATTCTGTTCCTTCGACGCGGAGGAGGCGGGAGATGGGGGCCGCAGAGGAGCGGATGCAGGAGTTCATCGGCGCGTGGGACGAGCCGCAGGCGGGCGCCCGGGGACTCCGCTGGGATGCTGCGTACGGGCCGGGCCTCCGGGTGACGCGGGTCTGGGCGCCGGAGGGGATCAGGGTCGACCGTCCGCCGGCGTTCGACCGGGCTGCCGAGTCCGAGGAGGTGCACGTGTCCCTGATCGTGGAGGGCGGGGGAGACATGATCCTCGAGGAGGGCTCGCTCGAGGCGGTGCCGAACAGCGTCCTCGTCCTCGAGGCGAGGACCGCGGCACGCATCGACTACCGGCGGCCCACCCTCTCGTACACCTGGAGCTTCGACGCCGCCGTGCTCGAGCACCGGTGGGTCCGCGAGCGGATCAACGAGGTCGTGCCGGTGCGCGAGTCGGTCTGGACGCCTGCCCGTGCCCTCGCCAACAGTCTGATCGAGGGCGATCCGGCCGTGCTCGGGGCCGCCGGCGTGAGGCGGGCGAGCGAACTGCTCCTGGAGGGGATCGTCGAGCACAGCGCTCCGCGGGTCCGGACCCGGAGCGCCGACCAGGTCTACGCGGAGGCGATCCCGGTGATCGAGGCGCGCCACCGCGACCCGGCGTTCTCCGCCGCGGTGCTCGCCCGGGAGCTGCTCGTCTGCCCCCGCATGCTCGCGCAGGCTTTCGCGTTCCTCGGCCGCACGCCGGCGGAGGAGATCGAGACGCGCCGGGCGGGCACCCTCCGGCGCCGGATCGGCCTGCGGCGGCGGGGCCCTGCCGACTTCGCCCGCCTCGCCGAGGAGTGCGGCTACGCCACCCGCGAGCAGGCCGCGCTGACGCTCAGCCGCTCCGCCTCCTGAGGCCGACGGAGCGCCCCGGACACGACGGCGCCCCCTCGTCCGCGGAGGGACGAGGGGGCGCCGGGGGAGATCGGGCGGGAGCCCGGTCAGGTCTTGCTGCGGGCCATGACGGCGCGCTGGAGGAGGACGAAGACCAGGAGGATGCCTCCGGTGATGATCGTGGTCGCCTCCGGCGGGATGCCGCCGTCGCGGGTGATCAGGACGTTCATCAGTCCGAGCACCAGGGCGCCGACCACCGAGCCGAGCACGAAGCCGACGCCGCCGGTGAGCAGCGTGCCGCCGATGACGGTCGCCGCGATGGCGTCGAGCTCCCAGCCGGTGCCGGTGATGTTCTGCGCGCTGCCGAGGCGGGCGGTGTAGACCACACCGGCGAGACCGGCGAGGGTGCCGCTGATGATGTAGATGAACAGCTTGGTCCGCACCACCGGGAGGCCCATCAGGGCCGCCGACTGCTCGGAGCCGCCCATCGCGTAGACCGTGCGGCCCAGGCGGGTGCGGTGGAGCACGAAGAACGCGCCGGCCACGACGAGGATCGCGATGATCACGCCGGGGCTGATGACGAAGTCGTTGACCTTGGGGCCGTCGATCAGCTTGATCGGCGTGGCCAGGCTCAGCACGGCCGAGTCCTCGGGGAGGCGCTCCGGGACGGTGCTCAGCATGGAGGCGAGACCGCGGGCCAGGAACATCATCGCGAGCGTCGCGATGAACGGCTGCACGTTGAAGTACTGGATCAGGACGCCGGAGATCACGCCGAACAGTGCGCCGATCACGACCATCAGGACCATCACGAGCCAGGGGTTCCAGCCGGCGTTGATCAGGAGCACGCCGCTCACGCTGCTGAACGCGATCACCGCGCCGACCGAGAGGTCGATGCCGCCGGTGAGGATCACGAAGGTGAGGCCCACGGCGAGGATGATCAGGTGCGCGTTGTTGACCAGCAGGTTCGAGATCGTGCTCGCCTGCAGGATCCGGCCGTAGGCGGCCTCGCCGTAGACGATCATCCCGAAGAAGATGATCAGCGCGGCCAGGGTGGGCAGCTTGTCCAGGTGCTGGCTCAGCCAGCCGCGCGCCCCGGAGGTGCGCTTGGTGCTCGCCGGAGGGGCGGAGCGGGTCATCACGGCACTCATGCGGGGATCGCCTCTTTCTGCGGGACGCTGCGGCGCGCCTCGCGACGGGACTTGAAGGCGGAGCGGACGCGCTCGGACTGCAGGAGGCAGAGCGCGACGATGACGATCGCCTTGAAGGCGGGCGTCGCGGAGGACGAGACTCCGAGGAACACGACGGTCTTGTCGAGGGTGGCGATCAGGATCGCGCCCACGGCGGCACCGGTGATGTTGAACTTGCCGCCGGCGAGCGAGGTGCCGCCGATGACGACCGCGAGGATCGCGTCGAGCTCGAGCTGGTAGCCGGTGCGCGAGACGTCGACCGTCATCACGCTCGCCGTGGCGAACACGCCCGCGACTCCGGCGAGGATCCCGCTGCCGATGTAGGCGGTCATCAGCAGGCCCCGGCGGTTGATGCCCGCGAGGCGGGCCGCCTTCGGGTCCATGCCGATGGCCTCGATCATCAGGCCGAGCGCGCTGCGGCGCACCAGGACTCCGACGACCACGACGATCGCGATGGCGAGGAGGAACACGACCGGGAGCCCGAAGACGTACCCGTTCGCGAGCCAGCGGAAGGGCTCGTTGGTGGCGGCGGTGTTCTGGCCGCCGGTAATGACCTTCGCCAGGCCGCGGCCCGCGAGCATCACGACGAGCGTGCTGATGAAGGGCTGGAGGCCCACCACCGAGACGAGGACGCCGTTCACGGCTCCGAGCACGGCGGCCACCAGGAGGGCGACCGCGAAGGCTCCCGCTGCCGCGCCGAGCGAGTCGGGCGCTCCCGCGGAGTTGAGGAACTCCATCGAGACGGCGCCGGCGACGACCATGATCGAGCCGACCGAGAGGTCGATGCCCCCGGTCGCGACGACCAGGCACATGCCGACGGCGATCATCAGGATCGGAGCGGCGGCGCGGGCGATGTCGATGACGTTGCCGACGAGGTAGCCGGTGGTGGGGCTGACCGAGACGGCCAGGTAGCCCGGGTCCTTGACGACGTTGACGAGGAGGAGCAGGGCGATCGCCACGACTCCCCAGAAGTACTGGCGGCGGATGATCCCGCCGAGGACGGATCCCCGGGCGGGTCGGGTGTCGCTGCTCATGATGCGGCCTCCTGCGTGGCGCTCTCGAGGACGACGACGTCCTCGTCGACGACTCCCTCTGCGGCGATGGTAGTGACGATCGACTCCGCAGTGACAGCGGGACCGTTGAGGATCTCCGCGATCACGCGGTGGTCCTTCAGGACGATGATGCGGTCGCTGAGGCGGACGACCTCGTCGAGCTCGGACGAGATGAAGACCACGGCGACGCCCTCGCCGGCGAGGGCGACGACCTTCTCCTGGATCTCGGCCTTCGCTCCGACGTCGATGCCGCGGGTCGGCTCGTCGAGGATGAGGATCTCGGGGGCGGTGGCGAGCCAGCGGCCGAGGAGGACCTTCTGCTGGTTGCCGCCGGAGAGCTTGCTGATCGGGCGGTCGGGGTCGGCCGGGCGCACGTTGAGCTCGACGAGGTACTTGCCGACGATCTCGTCCTTCTCCTTCTTGGAGAGGGGGCGGGCCCAGCCGCGCTTGGCCTGCACGCCGAGGATGAGGTTCTCGCGGACCGAGAGGTCGCGGATGATGCCCTCGTCGCGGCGGTTCTCGCTCGAGAACGCGATCTTGTGGGCGAGGCCGGCGGTCGGCGTCGGGACGTCGATCTTCTTGCCGTGCATCGTGATCTCGCCGGTGTCGGGCTTGTCGACGCCGTAGATCAGGCGCGCGAGCTCGGTGCGGCCGGAGCCGAGGAGCCCGGCGAAGCCGACGACCTCGCCGCGGTGCAGCGTCAGGTCGGTGCTCTCGATGGAGCCCTTCTTGCCGATGCCCTTCGCGGTGTAGAGCGGGGCGTCGCGGTAGAGGTGGTCCTGGCTCTCGCGCTCGGAGTCGAGGGAGCGCAGCGCCGCGATGTCCTTGCCGATCATCTTCGAGATCAGCGAGGTGCGGTCGAGCTCGTGGGTCAGGTACTCGCCGACGAAGGTGCCGTTGCGCAGCACCGTCAGGCGGTCGCTGATCGCGTAGACCTGGTCGAGGAAGTGCGAGACGAAGAGGATCGCGACGCCCTCCGCGCGGAGGCGGCGGATGACCACGAAGAGGTTCTCGACCTCGTTCGCGTCCAGGCTCGAGGTCGGCTCGTCGAGGATGAGCACCTTGGAGTCGCTCACCGTCGAGCGGCTGATCGCGACCAGCTGCTGCATCGCGATCGAGAGCGAGGCGAGCGACTGGCGCGTGTTGAGGTGGCCGAGGCCGAGCTTCTCGAGCGCGACCTTCGCGGCCTGGTGCGTGGCCTTCCAGTTGATGCCGAAGGGTCCGCGGACCTCGTAGCCGAGCATCACGTTCTCTCCGATGGAGAGGTTCGTGACCAGGTTGACCTCCTGGTACACGGTGGAGATGCCCGCGGCCTGCGAGTCGGCGGTGCCGGTCAGGCGACGGGTCTCCCCGTCGATCACGATGTCTCCGCTGTCGATGCGGTAGACGCCGGTGAGGGCCTTGATGAGCGTGGACTTGCCGGCGCCGTTCTCACCCATGAGGGTGTGGACCTCGCCCGGGAACAGGCGGAAGTCGACGCCGTCGAGGGCTTTCACGCCGGGGAAGCTGATCGAGATGTTCTTCATCTCGACGATCGGAGGCGAACCTGTCATGTCGCGTCGTTCCGTTCTCGAGCGGGGCGCAGCCGAACAGGTGCGCCGAAGGGTCGGAGCGACCGGGGCCGGCGGAGAGCCGGCCCCGGTCGCTCCGGGGGAGTGGTGCCGCGTCGAGGACGACGCCGGGCGACCGGTGGTGCTGAGCGACTAGAACTTGCGGTCGGGCAGCGCGGTGGTGGCGGCCTCGGGCGAGTCGAAGGTCTCGCTCGGGACGACGATCGAGGACTCGACCGTCTCGCCGGCCAGGGTCTTCTCGACCGCGTCGAGGGCGGTCTCGCCGAACAGCGGGTTGTACTCGGCGACGAAGCTCAGCTCGCCGTCGGCCAGCGCCTGCAGGGCGTTCTTGGTGCCGTCGATCGTGGCGATCTTGACGTCGGTGCCGGGGGTGAGGCCGGCCTCCTGGACGGCCTGGACGGCGCCGAGACCCATCTCGTCGTTCTGTGCGAAGACCAGCTGGACGTCGTTGTTGTTCGACTTCAGGACGGTCTCGAAGACGCTCTTGGCCTCTTCGGTGGACCAGTTCGCGGTCTGCGCGCCGATCTTGGTGAACTTCGAGTCGGCGCCGATGACCTCGTCCCAGCCCTCGTTGCGCTCGTTGACGACCGAGACGCCCGCGGGGCCCTCGAGCGTGAAGTACTTCGCGCCGCTCGGGAAGGTGGTCTTGGCCCAGTCGGCGACCGAGGTGCTGACCGCGATGTTGTCGGGCGCGATGCGGGTCACGTAGAGGTCGGTGTTGTCCGGCTCGATGCCGCGGTCGATCAGGATGACCGGGATCTCGGCCTCCTGGGCGCGCTCGAGCGAGTCCTCCCAGCCGGAGCCCTCCGTGGCGGAGAGCAGGATGATGTCGACGCCCTCGTCCACGAAGGAGGTGAAGGAGTCGATCTGCGACTTCTGGTCTCCGTTGGTGGCGGGTGCGTACTTCAGGTCGAAGCCGGCGTCCTTGGTGAACGTGTCCTCGATGTTGGTCTCGTTCGCCTGGCGCCACGCGCCCTCGGGGCCGACGGCCACGAAGCCGACGGTGGTGAGGTCACCGCTCGAGCCGGAGCCCGAATCGGTGCCGGAACCGCCCGAGCAGCCCGCGAGTCCGAACGCGAGTGCGCCGACTGCTGCGAAACCCAGGAACTGGCCGATACGCCTCGTCTTGGACATAGATCTCCTCCTTGAGATCGCGGGCACGAAGAGCGCGCCCGAGATGGTGGACCCCGAAGGGCCTCGAATGCGGGCCTAGCGGCCCGAGGTGCGGTGAGTGCAGGATGTGCAGTGGGCGCCGGCCGAAGCAGCGCCACGTCGAAATGTTACCGTGAACAATTCTTGTGACGCAACAGCACGGCGGTGCGCTTCGGTAACGATCCGGTCGCGGGGCCCGCAGGGCCCGATGGCAACCCTCTGCCCGGTGGTCGGGCCCGGGAGTAGCTTCCCTGGCCATGATGCTCCCTCGATCGCGCTCCGTCCCCGCGACGGCCGCGACGGCGGCCCTCGTGCTCGCGCTCTGCGGATGCTCCGCGGACGGCACGGCGGCCCGCCGCGCGGCCGACGCCTTCCTCTCCGCGCTCGCCGACGGCGACGGCGCCGCGGCGTGCGCGCTGCTCACCGGCTCCGCCCGCGAGGCCGTGGAGGACCGGGAGGGCGACTGCCCCGGCGGCGTGCTGGAGCTCGGGATCGCGGAAGACGGAGCAGGGGACGCCGAGGTCGACGGCCGGGCGGCGATCGTGCGCTCCGGCGGCACCGCGGTGTTCCTCACCCCGGGCGACGACGGCTGGCTGGTGCGCGCGGCGGGGTGCACGCCGGTGGCGGACGCGCCCTTCGACTGCGTCCTGGACGGGAGCTGACGTGCGCACCGCTTCCGCCCTGTACTACGCCGTGATCGTGCTCGGCCTGATCGGGTTCTTCGCCGTCGGGATCCTCGGGAGGTGAGCCGGATGCGCCGCTTCCTGCGCGAGAACGGACTCTCGCTGTTCTTCCTCGCGATCTTCCTGCTCGCTCTCCTCGGGCAGTCGTTCGCCGGGCTCGCCGCGTACAACGACACCCAGGTCGCGGAGGGGCTGCGGGAGGTCGGCTACTGGCGCTTCGTCACCTCCTCCGACTTCGCGATCGACGTCGCCGAGAACTGGCAGTCGGAGTACCTCCAGTTCTTCCTCTACATCGGCGCGACCGTCTGGCTCGTGCAGCGCGGCTCGCCCGAGTCGAAGCGGGTGGGCGAGGAGGGCCTCGAGACCGACGAGCAGCAGAAGGCGGGGGCGTCCGCGGAGGACGACTCGCCGCCCTCGGCGTCCGCCGGCGGCCTGCGGCAGGCGCTGTTCTCGCACTCGCTGCTGCTGGTGATGGGGGCGGTGTTCCTGCTGTCCTGGGCGGCGCAGTCGGTGACGGGCGTCGTGGCCTACAACGAGGAGCAGCTGACGAGCCTGGAGGCGCCCGTCGACTGGCTCGGCTACGTCTCCTCCGCCGACTTCTGGAACCGGACGCTCCAGAACTGGCAGTCGGAGTTCCTCGCGGTGGGCAGCATGGCGGCGCTCGCCGTGTTCCTGCGCGAGCGCGGGTCGAGCGAGTCGAAGAAGGTGGGCGATCCGCACGGACGGACGGGGATCTGAGTGGTCAGGGTGCGTCGGATCGGACGCGGATCTCGTCGCCCTCGAGGGCGAACCGCAGGGACGTGCCGATCGGGAACCGCTCGCGCAGGGCCTCCGGCGCCGCCGACGTCACGGTGAACTGCGCGACCGCGGGGAACGCTCCGGCCGTGCAGCCCTGGAAGAACAGGCCGTCCTGCGGCTCGGCGGTCCGCACGATGGAGAGGCACGAGCCGGCGCTCGAGGAGCGGCGCTGCCGGACGACGGTGAGCCCCGTGTCGGCGGGCAGGCTCTGCCGCACGACGGTGAGCCCGCCGAAGTCCTCGGTGGTGACCGATCCGTCGAACCCCAGTCCCTCCCAGCCGGGGAGGTCGGTGCCGTTCGACAGCGGCAGCACGGCGACCTCGCGGCCGGGCGGTGCGTCCTCGGCGGTGGCGAGGAGGGTGGCCCCCGCGGCGACGGCGGCCGTCGCGGCCAGCGCGGCGGGGAGGAGGAGGCCGCGCCGACGGGAGCGGCGGGGCGGGACGTGGCCGCGGGGGTCGGACGCCTCGTCGGCGGAGGCGTCCGCGGGAGGTGCCGCGTCCTCCGGCGCCGCGTCCCGGGAGACCGCGGGAACCACCGCGTCCGGCAGTGCGGTGCCGAGGGCGGGACGGACGCGGGCCTCGAGCGCGGAGAGCCGGGCGAGCGCGCCGGGGTCCCGCTCGATGTCGGAGCCTCGGCCGTAGGCGCGCCGCTGCAGCTCCGCGAGCTCGTCCGGTCGCTGATCGTCCACCCCCGGATCCTCGCAGGCCCGGCGCCCGAGCGGGACCCGCCGGCGCGTCGAGGTCCTGGCGGTCGAGCAGCCCGGACGGCTCATCGAGACCCGGTGGACGGTGCGGCCGCTCGGCTGGCGGGGGAGGTCAGTCGTCGTCGTCGTCGAGGTCGTCGTCGCGGTCGGCGGCGATCATCTCGACGATCGTGTCGACGGTGAGCCAGGGGCCGTTGCTGACCTCGCCGATCTTCTCGCGGTCCTTGAACACGACGATGCGGTCGCTGAGGCGCACCACCTCCTCCAGCTCGGACGAGATGTAGACGACGGTCACCCCCTCCTTCGCGAGCTGCGCGATGTGCGCCTGGATCTCGACCTTCGACGCCACGTCGATCCCGCGCGCCGGCTCGTCGAGCACGAGCAGCCGCGGACGGGTCGCGAGCCACCGCGCGAGGACCACCTTCTGCTGGTTGCCTCCGGAGAGGTACTTCACCGGGATGTCCGGGTCGGCCGGCGAGATGTTCAGCGCCTCGACGTAGGTGCGCACCAGGGTGTCGGTCTCGGCGGCCGACAGCGGGTGCGCCCAGCCGCGCAGAGCCTGCAGGCCCAGCACGAGGTTCTCGCGGAGGGAGAGGTCGCCGATGATCCCGTCCTCGCGGCGGTTCTCGCTCGAGTGGGCGATGCGGTGGCGCAGGCCCGACACCGGGTCGGAGATGCGGGCGGGCTCGCCGTCGATCAGCACCTCGCCGGTGTCCGGCTTCTCGACCCCGCTCACCAGCGACGCCAGCTCGGTGCGCCCCGAGCCGCGCAGGCCCGCGAAGCCCACGATCTCGCCGCGGTGCAGCTCCAGATCGGTCGGGCCCACGGCGCCGCGGCGACCGATCCCGTGCGCGCGGTAGATCGCCGGGCCGACCGGCTGGCGGCGGTGCTCGCGGCGGTCGGAGCCGATCTGCCGCAGCGCGTCGATGTCCTTGCCGATCATCTTCGCGATCAGCTCGGCGCGGTCCATGGTGTGCGCCGGGTACTCGCCGACGGTGCCGCCGTCGCGGAGCACCGTCAGCCGGTCGCTGAGGGTGAGGACCTGCTCGAGGAAGTGCGAGACGAACAGGATCGCGACGCCCTGGTCGCGCAGCCTCCGCAGCACCGTGAAGAGGCGGGCCACGTCGCTGAGGTCGAGGCTGGAGGTGGGCTCGTCGAGCACGAGCACGCGTGGACGGTCGACCATCGCGCGGCTGATCGCGACCAGCTGGCGGATCGCCGGCGAGAGCGAGCGCAGCGGCAGGTGCGGATCGAGGTCCTCCAGGCCCAGCTCGGCGAGCATCTCGGCCGCGCGGTGGTGGGTGCGCGACCAGGAGATGCCGAAGCGGCCGCGGACCTCGTGGCCGAGCATCACGTTCTCGCCGATGCTGAGGTTGTCGGTGAGGCGCTCGTCCTGGAACACGGCCGTGATGCCCGCTGCCTTCGCCTCCGCCGGGCCGCTGAAGCGCCGGGCGACGCCGTCGACGAGGATCTCGCCCGCGTCGGGCTGGTGGATGCCGGTGAGCGTCTTGATCAGCGTGGACTTGCCCGCGCCGTTCTCGCCCATCAGTCCGTGGATCTCGCCCGGCACCAGCCGCAGGTTCCCGTCCTTCAGAGCGGGTCCGGAGGCGAAGGAGACGCGGATGCCGGTCATCTCGACGACGGGTGCCGCGGAGCTCCGGGTCGTCCTCGATGAGATCGCCACGTGCCGTCCTCGGTTCGTGTGCGGCGCGCCGTCAGGGTCCGGCGTGCCAGGGGCTGCCGCCGATGATACGCGAGCGCATGCGGCGGGACGGGAACAGGAGGGTCACGATCGGGGAGCGGCCGTGGAGGAGCGGATCACCAGCTCCGTGGGGATCCGGGTGCGCTGCGGGATCTCCTGGCCGCGGATCCTCCCGTGGATCACCTCGGCGACCGTCGTCCCCAGCTTGTCGAAGTCCTGGCGGACCGTCGTCAGCGGCGGGAGGAAGTGGCGGGCGGTGGGCAGGTCGTCGAAGCCGACGATGCTCATGTCCTCGGGCACGCGGATCCCGCGCTCGACGAGGCCGTGGATCACTCCGAGCGCCATCTCGTCGTTCGCGACGACCATCGCGGTGAAGTCGGGCACCGACTGCAGGCTCGCGGCGAAGTCGTACCCGGAGTCCGGGGTCCAGTCGCCGATGACGATGGGGCGCTCGTGCATCCCCCACGACTTCGCGCGGCTGTGGAAGGCGCGCTCGCGGGCGCGCGCGTCGAGCCAGTCGAGGGGGCCGGAGAGGTGCAGCACGTCGCGGTGGCCGAGGTTGCCCAGGTGGTCGACGGCCTGGAACATGCCGGCCTGCTGGTCGACCGAGACGGTGAGGAAGCTCGGATCCTTGTCGCTCTTCACCACGAGCGTCGGCACGCCGATCTCGACGGTGCGGAGGGTCGCCACGGAGGAGGAGCGCGGCGCGATCACGCAGAGCGCGTCGATCCCGAGGCCCATCAGGTGGTCGATCGCGTCGGTGGGGGTCATCTCGAGGTCCGGCCGCAGCGCGACGGAGGTGATCGAGTACCCCTTCTCGCGGGCGGCGCGCTCGATCGCGCGGAGGGTGCTCGACGGCCCGTACTCGGCGCCGCTCTCGATCATCACGCCGATGCGGTCGGTGCGCTGCGTGACGAGGGAGCGGGCGGCGATGTTCGGCCTGTAGTTGAGCTCGTCGACCGCCTCGAGGACCTTCTGGCGGGTCGACTCCTTGATGTTGGGGTGCCCGCTGAGCACGCGCGACACGGTCATGTGCGAGACGCCCGCGACCGCCGCGACATGGCGGAGGTTCGGCCGATCGGCCATGAGAGGACCTCCTCCGCTCCCCGGGCGGGTGAGCCGCGCCACCCCGGCGCGGACGAGGCTCAGAGGGCTCGGCTGCCGGGGGTGGCACCAGCATAGTCAGGCGGGGCCGACCTCCCGGTGGGCGCCTCCTGAGCGGGCGGGCATCGTCCGATCCGCTGCGGCATCCGCGGTGGCGCAGGACGGGCGGGACCGTCCCGGTCGCGTCGCTCTCACTGCGGTCCTCGATGATCGAGGGGGCTCCGGCGCCCCTGCCGCCGGGGAGCCCCGTGAAGCGGAGGACATGCCGTTCCCTGCTGCGCTCGATGTCGCGGAGGCACGAATCGACTGTCGACTCCGCGTTCGGAGACTCGGAGTAGAAGCTCTTCTCGAGAGAGCACTCGTACGGGCCGTGCTCACGAGCGATGACATGAGCCGTACGGCTGCGGAGAAGGATCTCGGCACGGGCCAGTCGAGCACACAGGCTCTGCCGCAGCGCTTCATCTGCGTCGCAGACCGCTCGGACGTCCTCGAACGAGACTCCGTCCGCGAACGAGTCGTCCCCGTCGTGCGGAGCCCGCTGGAAGTAGCGGGCGTACCCGGAGAAGCGGTAGTAGTTCTGCGCGGCCAGGTAGCTCGTGCAGGCCTCCCCGTCGGCGATGCCGAGCCCGCGGTCACGGAGGAGCTGGACCTGCTGCTTCCACGACAGGCTCGGTCTCCGTGCCATCGCAGTACCTCGGTGCCGAAGAAAAAGGCCCCTCCCATGTGAGCATCGCGGAGAGGCTTGGGAGGGGGTCGATCGGATCGAATCTACCAGGCGTCCCTCAGCCGTGGTCCCTGCGGCGCCACTCGACCAGCAGGTGGCACGAGTGCTGATCGGACCATCGCCGCAGGACGGAGAGGGCCGACCGCCGCGGCGCCGAACGCTGCGGGTCTTCGAAGGCGCGGGGCGGGCGAGTACTCTCGGGAGCCTCATGGCACGCGACAACGAACCGACCGTCACCCTCACCGATCCGCTCGAGGAGCGCCTGCGCGCGCAGGTCGCCCGCGAGGGGGAGCGCAGCGTCGCCCTGCGATCAGCGGCCCTGCTCACCGGCGGCTACGAGGGCGAGTCCTTCCTCCTCACCGTGGGCGGCGAGCACGCCGACGGGATCCTCAAGGGAGCGCCCTCCCTCTACTGGCCCGAGCTCTGGGGCGCCCGCGCGCTCCTCTACGTCTGGGACGACGACGCCGCCGACGCGGTGACCGCCGGACTCGCGAACCCCTCCTGGCGCGTCCGCGAGATGTGCGCCCGCGTCTGCGCCGAGCGCGTGCTGGGCGGGCAGAAGAAGCTGTCCCGCCTGACCACCGACGAGCACCCCCGGGTCCGCGCGGCCGGAGCGCGCGCTCTCGTGGCGGCCGCTCTGGCGGGGATCTCCTCCGGTCGCGACGCGAAGGGCGAGTTCGCGGCGAGCGTCGAGGCCGTCCTGACGGGCATGCTCCGCGACCCGGACCGCGACGTCCGCCGCGCCGCGCAGCAGTCGGCCGACGCGCTGCGGGACGCCCGCTCAGCCTGAGCGGACCGTCCGCCGGCGGTCGAGGCGTCGCGAAGGGCCGCCTCCCGGCTCGGATGACGACCGTTCGTGACGCCTCGGAGCCCCGGGGGCTCAGCCGACCAGGTGCGTCGCGCGCTCGAAGGCGCGCTTCAGCTCGTCGCGCTTGCGGGGCTGGCTCATCGCCCGCTGGCCGGGGCTCCACGAGTCGATGACCGTCGGGCCGTCGACCAGGTACGGCTCGATGTTCTTCTTCCAGCCGCTGGTCGGCGCGGTCCCGGCGTTGACGACGACCCGCAGGTCGGGGAGCAGCGGCAGGAGCCGACGCAGCTCCATCGCGCCCTGCCGCACCTCGTCCGCGTCGGGGGCGCCGTCGAGCTGCCACGGCACGATGTTCCAGACCAGGGTGCGGGCGTGCAGTCCGACCTCGTCGCGGAGGGTCCAGGTCGAGGCGGCGGTCGCGTCGTCGTTGTCGACCGAGACGAAGCCGGAGCCGTCGGGGCCGGTCGACATCGGTCCCGGGGCCTCCAGCACGATGAGCGCACGCGCCTCGACGCCGGCCTCGGCCGGGTCGAAGTCGGGCACCACGGCACCCGGATGCCTGCGGGTGCGCCGGGCGAGGAGCTCCTCGCGGAACGCCCGGAGGGGCTGCACCGAGGGCTCGTCCTCGAGCAGGGCCCGGCGCTCGTCGAGGGCGGAGCGGTCGCGGAAGCCGTACGGCTCGGTCAGGAACACCCTCCGAGGCTAGTCGCGATCCGCCCAGCCGCGGCGGGCGGGCCTGCGGGCGCCCTCCTGGGTGACCCCGGCAGGGCCTGGCTCGCGCCGCCCCCGGCTCCTACGGTCTGACTGCAGTCGAGAATCTGGACCGGAGGGGGTCACCGTGTCGGACGAGCCGTCAGTGAGCATCGGGGTTCCGTACGTCGAAGGGGGGTCGTCGCCGCAGGTGCTGGACGTGTACAGCAGGTCGGTGTCCCCGGCCGAGGACGCTGCTCGGCCGGCCGTCGTGCTGATCCACGGCGGCGGGTGGTTCCGGGGGGACAAGAGCAAGGAGCGGGCGCTCGCGACGATGCTGGTCGACGCCGGCTACCTCGTGTTCGCGGCGGACTACCGCGAGGCTCCGGACTCGGTCTTCCCGGCCAGCAGGGACGACGTGCTCGCCGCGGAGCGGTGGGCGGTCGCGTCCGAGTGGGCGTTCGACCGGAGCAGGCTGGCGTTCTTCGGCGGATCGGCGGGCGGGAACCTGGTCGTGGAGGCCGCGATCGCCACCGGTCGGCCCGCCGTCAGCTGGTCGGGGATGTTCGACCTCCTCGGCATCGTCGAGGCGACCGACGACCTCCCGGCCACGCCGACGACGCAGGACCTCGACGCCATGAAGAGCGCCGACATCAACCAGACCGGCCGGAACGACGCCTTCCTGCGCTGGACGATCCTCAACGAGGTCGGGGGCGACCGCGGGCTGCTCACCGCCGCCTCCACGACGCGCCACGCCTCCCCGGACGGCGGGCCGGTGTTCCTGGCCAACTCGCTCGGCGAGTTCGTCCCCGTGAGCGACGCGCAGGCCATGCAGGCGGCGCTCTCCGCGGTCGGAGTCGCCAGCACGCTGCAGCTGATCCCGGGCACCCGTCACGCCGAGGGGTACACGGAGGCGGCCATCGGCCCCTCGCTCGCCTTCCTCCGCGACGCCCTCCCGTCGGCCCGAGCATGACGACGACGGAGTTCGCCGGAGTCGGAAACGTCTTCTACTTCGTCGACGACCTCGACGCCGCGATCGCCTGGTACTCGGCGCGGCTCGGGCGCGAGCCCGTCGTCCGCGGCGGGGCGCTCGTGGCCTACGACCTGGACGGCACCCGCCTGACGCTGCACGAGCGGGACGAGCTGAACCGGCCCGGACCCGACGGCACGAGCCCGTACTGGACGGTCCCCGACGTCGACGCCGTCGTCGCCGACTGGACGGCGAACGGCGCCGTCGCCCACCGCGGTCCGAAGACGGTGTTCACGGGGGAGCGGCTGTGCCAGCTGCTGGACCCGTTCGGCAACCTCTTCTCGGTGCGGCAGGCCGTGCCCCGTGACTGAGGACGTCGCTCCGGCTCCCGCCGCCCCGGCGCAGACGTCCGCGCCGACGCAGCCGTCGGCCTGGGCGCCCATGGCGATCACCGCCTTCCGCGTGCTGTGGTTCGCCCAGCTGGGCAGCAACATCGGCACCTGGATGCAGACCGTCGGAGCCCAGTGGTACCTGGTCGAGGCGGCCGCGGGCGCGGCGGTCGTCGCGCTCGTGCAGACAGCGAGCCTGGCGCCCTCGATCCTCGTCGCCCTCCCCGCGGGCGTGCTGGCCGACTCGCTCGACCGGCGGCGGCTGCTCATCTGGGGGTCGTCGGCCAGCGCGCTGCTGGCGGCCGCTCTGACGGTCGTGGCGGCGGTCGGCGCGCTGACGCCGTGGACGATCCTGGCCTTCACCTTCCTGCTCGGCATCACCTCCACCCTGACCTCGCCGGCCTGGCAGGCGATCCAGCCGGAGCTCGTGCCCCGGAACCTGATCGCGGCGTCGTCGGCCCTCGGCGGCGTGACCGTGAACGGCGCCCGCGCGGTCGGCCCGGCCCTGGCGGGAGTCGTCCTCTCGGCGTTCGGCGCTCCGGTGGTCTTCGGCATCAACGCCCTGAGCTTCATCGGCGCCGTGCTCGCCCTGCTCTGGTGGAAGCGGCCGGCGCAGACCGGCCTCGACGACCGCGAGCAGTTCGGCGCCGCGCTGAAGGGAGGGATCCGGTACGTCGCCTCCGCGCACCTCGTCCGCCGGATCCTCCTCCGCTCCGCGCTCTTCGCCCTGCCCGCCAGTGCGCTCTGGGCGCTGCTGCCGCTCACCGCGAAGCGCCTCCAGCTCGACTCCAGCGGCTACGGCTTCCTCCTCGGGGCCCTCGGTGCCGGCGCCGTGCTCGGCGTCTTCGCCCTGCCGCTCGCCCGCCGGAAGCTCTCGGACGACGTCGTGATCGGGGCGAGCGCCGTGCTGTTCGCGGCGGGGACGCTCGCGGCGGCCTTCCTGCCCCTCGTCCCGGCGCTGCTGCTGCTGGTCCTCGCGGGGCTGGCCTGGATCGGCACCCTCACCGTGCTGAACGCGGCGCTGCAGCTCACGCTGCCGCAGTGGGTGCGGTCCCGCGGAGCCTCGATCTACATCCTGGTCTTCATGGGGACCATGGCGGTCGGCTCGATCGGCTGGGGTCTGGCCGCGCAGGTGCTCGGCACCGCGCCCGCGTACGCCGCGGCGGCCGCTCTGCTCCTCCTCGTGGCGGCCAGCGTGCGGGTGCTGCCCCTGCTGCCGGGGACGGGCACCGTCGACCGCAGCATCTCGATGTCGTGGCCCACGCCCACGCTGGTGTTCGAGCCGGAGCCGACGGACGGGCCGGTGATGGTGCAGATCTCGTGGACGGTCCGCCCCGGCTCCCTCGCGGACTTCCGATCGGCCATGCGGCTGCTGGAGAGCTCCCGCCGCCGGACCGGCGCCTCGCGGTGGGCGCTCTACCGGAGCGGGGAGGAGGCCGACGTGCAGCTGGAGACGTTCATGGTGCCCTCGTGGGGCGAGTTCCGGCGGCAGGAGACCCAGCGGCTCACCGGCCGCGACCGCGAGATCCGCGCGGCGGCGCTGACCCACGCCGACGGCGATCCTGTCGAGCGGCACTTCTTCCCGAGCGCGACGCCCTCCTCCTGAGAGAGGGAGCGGCGGCGAGCCGTCCCCGCGATCGTCGAGACGGCCGGCGAGCGGTGTCCCGGCGGCAGGCGGACGCCTCGCCGCGCGTCCCGGGCGCGAGGGCGGAGGTGCGCTGCGGTCAGCCGCCGACGGTGGAGCCGAAGCCGGACTTGCCGGAGGAGCCGAAGCCGCCGGAGAGGGTCGCCTTCGAGCCGACGGTCGAGCCGGCCGGTGCACGCTGCACGACGTCGGGCTGGGTCGCTCCGCGGGCCGCGAAGCCGCCGGACGCGACGGGCGCCCAGCTGGTCGCCCGCGTCGAGTTCCAGCGCGAGGACGCGAAGATCAGCGGGCCGAGCCAGAAGCCGCCGGCGTAGTGCCCGCGGTACTCGTCGGTCGCCTCGCACAGCTGCTCGGGGTCGTCGCCGACCTCCTCGCCCTGCGCCTGGAGCTGGGCGATCTGCTCCCGCACGTCGGCGAGGCAGTCCTCGCGGCTCGCGTAGACGGGGCGCTCGGCGTTCTCGGGGATGACGTAGTCCTGGCCGTCGGCTCCCGTGGCGACGACGCCGTCGGTCGAGGGGCCGCCGTTCGCGAGGGCGACGGCGAGTCCGACCGCGCCGACCGCGACCGCGCCGCCGATGAGCAGGCCGCGGCGGTTCTTCGCGATGCCGCTGATGCCGACGCTCCGGGAGCGGTGGGGAGCGGTGCGGGTGGAGCCGTCGCCGGACCCGCTGCTCGTTCCGCCGCTCGGCGTGCCGGAGCCCGCCCCGGGCTCGCGGCTGCCCCAGTCGTTCCCGGAGCTCGGCGTCCCCGAATCGCCGGGGGTGCGGTCGTCGTCCGTCATCGGGTCTCCTCGTCCTGCGGGCGGGCCGCGCGGGTGTCCTGCGGCCGGTCGTGCTCGGGGGCGCCGTACTCGGGCGCGGGGGTGCCGGGCGCGGGAGCGCCGTAGGCGGGGGTGGCGCCGTGCCCGGGGCGGGAGGCGGCCGACGCGCCGTCCGCGGCCGTCGCGACCCCGTCGCTCCGTCCGCCCTCGATGTAGTGGGGGACGAACTCCGCCAGGTCGCCGGTGATCAGGCCGCTCGTCTCGCGCACGTCGATGCCGGCCGGGGTCTCGCCGACGATCCAGCTGCCGATGACGACGGTCTTCCCGTCGACCCGGGCCAGCTCGGCGCGCTCCTGGTGGATGAAGCCCTCGGCGCCGTAGCTCCCGCCGTTCTCGGCGACGACCGAGCCGTCGGCGTCGAGGACCGTCACGTTAGCGCCCTCCCGGCCCAGGCGCGGCTTGCGCACCTGCGCGGTGCCGGGCAGCGGATGCACGGAGGCGGGCAGCAGGTTCGGGTGGCCGCGGAACATCTCCCACAGCACCACCAGCAGCTGCTTGTTGCTGAGCAGGAGCTTCCACGCCGGCTCGACCCAGCGGGTGCGCTCGCGCCGGTCGAGGAGGAGGCCGCCGAACTGCTCGCCGAGCATCCACTCCCACGGGTACAGCTTGAAGACGTGGCGGATCGGCTCGCCGTCGCCGTCGAGGAAGCCGGCGCCGTCGAGCTCGTAGCGGATGTCCTCGACGAAGATCAGCTTGGGGTCGAAGCCGGCCTGCGCCGCGGTCTCGGCCATGTAGGCGACGGTGTCGGCGTCCTCGACGATCAGCTCGCCGTCTCCGGAGTCGTGCAGCGACGCGAGGTGCAGCCGGGCGCCCTCGTCGAGGCTCCAGCGCTCGAGGCGGAGGTGGCGCCACTGCTCGACGAGCTGCTCGTGCAGGCTGTTGAACTGGTCGGCGTCGGGACCCTTCGTCTCGACGAGCCACTGCCACTGGGCCGCGGCCGTCTCGACCAGCGAGGTCGGGGTGTCGGCGTTGAACTCGAGTAGCCTCACCGCGCCCGCGCCGTCGTAGGCGAGATCGAAGCGGCCGTAGACCGTGGGGTCGTCCTCATCCCACGAGGTGCGCACCAGGTCGTGGAAGCGGGGCGGGATGCCGAACTCGGCGAAGCGGCCCTTCCGCACCACGAGCTCGCACGCCTCCATGCAGAGGTCGAAGAGCTCCGAGGTCGTGCGCTCGAGCAGGTCGATCTCGGCGGGCTCGAAGGAGTAGGCCGCGGACTCGTTCCAGTAGGGGCGGCCGCCCTCGGAGGGGAGGTCGTAGAAGCTGAAGCCGATCTCGTCGCAGCGGGCTCGCCAGTCCGGTCGCGGAGTGAGGGTGTGTCTGCGCATGATGTCCGGCAAGTGTAGGTCGGGCGTCCGCGTGAGGGCAGGGGGTGGCGCCGTCCTCCGCGCTAGCCTCGACGGGAGCGAAAGGCCGTGCCATGACCGCACCCCTCCCGCTCGCGGGCGTCCGCGTCCTCGAGCTCGGCAACTTCATCGCGGCGCCCACCGCGGGCCGGCTGCTCGCCGACTTCGGCGCCGAGGTGATCAAGGTGGAGCGGCCCGGCACGGGGGACGAGCTGCGCCGCTGGCGGCTGCACGAGGGGTCCGAGACCTCGCTCCTCTTCCACACGATCAACCGCAACAAGCGCTCGATCGCGCTCGACCTGCGCACGGACGAGGGGCGGGACGCCGTCCGCCGCCTGGTCGCCGAGTGCGACGTGGTGCTCGAGAACTTCCGGCCGGGCACGCTCGAGCGCTGGGGGATCGGGCCGGCCGTGCTCGACGAGGCCCGGCCCGGCATCGTGATCGGCCGCATCTCCGCCTTCGGGCAGACCGGCCCGCTGTCGGCCCGGCCCGGGTTCGCGGCGGTCGCGGAGGCGATGGGCGGGTTCCGCGAGCTGGTCGGCGACCCGGACCGGCCGCCCGTGCGCGTGGGCGTCTCGATCGGCGACTCGATCGCCGGGCTGTACGCGGGCTACGGAGTGATGATGGCGCTGTTCCAGCGCGAGACCCGCCGCTCCGCGGGGCTGGATCCGGCACCGCTGGCGGAGCGGGTCGTCGACGTGGCGCTGCACGAGGCGATGTTCTCGATGACGGAGTCGCTGATCCCCGATTTCCAGGCGCACGGCATCGTCCGGGAGCGCGTCGGCGGGCGGATGGAGGGCATCGCCCCGACCAACGCCTACACCTGCGCCGACGGGGCGAGCATCGTGATCGCGGGGAACGCGGACGCGATCTTCCAGCGGCTGATGGCGGTGATCGGCCGCGCCGACCTGGGCGAGGACCCGGCGCTCGCCTCGAACGAGCAGCGCTGGGCCCGGCGCGACGAGCTGGACGCGGCGATCGGCGTGTGGACGGCGCGCCGCACCGCCGCCGAGGCGCTCGCGGTCCTCGACGACGAGGGCGTCCCCTCCGGCCCGATCTACACGGCCGCCGACATCAGCGCGAGCGAGCAGTACGCGGCGCGCGACATGATCCAGGCCTTCGACGTCGAGGACGCCGGCGGCACCCTGCGCGGCGTGGGCTTCCCGGGGATCGTGCCGGTGCTCGGCGGCCGCTCCCTCCCCATCCGCTCGCTCGCGCCCGACCTGGGCCAGGACACCGAGGAGGTGCTGGGGATGCTCCGGCGCACCGGTCCCGCTGCTCCCTCCGCCGGCGGGGCTGCTGCTGCAGCTCCGGCCGCTGCTGCTGCTCCCTCCGCCGCCGCTGCCGAGGAGGCCGGCCGGTGACCGCGCTCGCCTCCGCGCGCCTGCGCGACGTCACCCTCCGCGACGGCCTGCAGCTCACCGGCAAGCTCCTGACGACCGAGCGCAAGGTCGACCTCGCGCGCACGCTGCTCGCCGCGGGAGTGCCCGAGCTCGAGATCGGCTCGCTCGCGCGCAGCGACCTCGTCCCTCCGATGGCCGACACCCTCGACGTGATCGCCGCGCTCACTCCCGAGGAGCTGGAGCGGTGCTGGGTGTGGGTCGCGACTCCGCGCCACGTCGAGCGTGCGGCCGCCGCGGGGGCGCGCCGCTTCCAGTACTGCTTCTCGGCGTCCGACTCGCACAACCTCGCCAACGTCGGCAGGCCGACCGAGGCGAGCATGGCCGCGATGCCGGAGGCGGTCGCGCTCGCCGAGAGCGTCGGCGGGCGGATCCAGCTGTGCATCGCCACCTCCTTCACCTGCCCGTTCGAGGGCCCGGTCGACCCGGAGCGCGTGCTCGCGATCGCGCGCGACCCGCGAGCGGAGGGAGCGGCCGACGTGGTCGTCTGCGACACGCTCGGGCAGGCGCACGCCGGCCAGGTGGCGTCGCTCGTCTCGCGCGTGGCGGCGGAGACCCCGCCTCGCGAGATCGTGTTCCACGGGCACGACACCTGGGGCTCGGGCGTCGCGAACGCGATCGCCGCCGTGCAGGCCGGGGCCGCGGTGGTCGACGGCGCGCTCGGCGGCCTCGGCGGCTGCCCCTTCGCACCGGGCGCCAGCGGCAACACGGCGACCGAGGACCTCCTGTTCGCCCTGCGCCCCGACTGGTTCACGCCCGGCGCGCTCGCGGTCCTCGTCGGCGAGTCGGAGGCGCTGCTCGCCGAGCTCGGCGAGCCCGGCAGCTCGAAGGCCGCGCAGGGCGCCCGCTCGAACGCCCCCGCCTTCCCCTGGGCGCTCTGAGCGGATCGTCCCCCGCTCGCCGGTCCGAGGCGTCGCGAACGGCCGCCTCCCGCCGCGGAGGACGACCGTTCGCGACGCCTCGACAGCGGCGTGCGGGGTCAGCGCGCGAGCAGCGCGCCGAGGCGTGCGCGCTCGGCGCGGAGGACGTCGACCAGGAGGGACCCGTCGGGTGCGGCGAGCCAGCGCTCCAGGGCGAGGTCGAAGAGGGCGGAGGCCGCGAGGGCGGCGAGGGCCGCGTCCTCCGGCGCGACTCCGGCGTCGACGAGGGCGGCGCGCATGCTCTCGGCGAGGGCGGCCGACTTCAGGAGCTCGCGCTCGCGCAGCTGCGGCTCGGAGCGCACGACGGCATGGCGGGCGGCGATCGGAGCGCGCCAGGTCTGGAGGTCGCCCGAGGCGGCCGCCTCGAGGCCGTGCATCACGAGGTCCATCGGCGCGAGGCCGGCGGGGGCGCCGGCGAGCAGGCGGCCGACGATCTCGGGGAACTCGCGCTCGCGGAGGAAGAGGACGTCGCGCTTGTCGGCGAAGTGGCGGAAGAAGGTGCGGGTGGTGAGCCCGGCGCGCTCCGCGATCGCGGGGACGGTGGTGCCCGCGTAGCCGTGCTCGGCGAAGAGCTCCATCGCCGCCTGCTCGAGGCGGAGGGCGGCGTCGGGGGCCCAGCGTGACATCCGCCCAGGATAGCTGACGACACGACGTGTCATCAGGAGTAGTGTGACGACACGTCCTGCCATCACTTCCGACTGGAGCCGCCCGTGCCCGAGAACGCCGCCGCCCTGCTGACCGCCCCGCGGGCCGGCCTCGTCGTCCGCCCCGCTCCGATGCCCGTCCCCGGTCCGGGGGAGGTCCTGCTGCGCAACCGCGCCCTGGCCGTGAATCCGGTCGACGAGATGAAGCAGTGGACGGGCGATCTGATGTTCCGGTGGGTGCCGTACCCGGCGGTGCTCGGGGAGGACGTGGCCGGAGTGGTCGAGGCGGTCGGCCCTGGAGTCACGCGCTTCGCCGTCGGCGACCGGGTCGTCGCGTACGCGGTCGGGATGGAGCGCGGGCGGCGGAACCGCGACGAGGGCGCCTTCCAGGAGTACACGGTCGTGCGCGAGGACCTGGCGGCGCCGATCCCCGACCGGCTGGGCTTCGAGGAGGCGGCGGTGCTGCCGCTCGCGGTCTCGACGGCGGCGACGGCGCTGTTCCAGCGGGACCACCTCGCCCTGCCGCACCCGAGCGTCCCGGTCCGGCCGACGGGCAGGACGGTCGTGGTCTGGGGCGGGACGACGAGCGTGGGGAGCAACGCGATCCAGCTCGCCGTCGCCTCCGGGCACCGCGTGGCGACGACCGCGTCCCCCCGCAACCACGAGCGGATGCGCGAGCTGGGCGCCGAGATCGTGCTCGACTACCGCAGCCCCACCGTCGTCGCCGACCTGGTGGCGGCGCTCGCGGGCCACGAGGTCGCGGGGGTGCTCGCGATCGGGACGGGCTCCGGTGCTCCGTCGGTGGCGGTGGCCGCGGCCACCGGAGCGCGACGCGTCGCCCTGGCCAGCCCCTCCGTCTCGTTCGGCTCGCTCCCGCGTCGGCGCGGTGTCAGCGCCGCCTTCGTGCGGACGATGCTGCGCCTGGTCGGCGGCACCGCGGCGCTGCAGATCGCGGCCCGTCGACGCGGCATCCGCGCCCGCTTCGTCTGGGGCGGCTCGCTGATGACGAACGAGGTGGGGCCGATGCTGTGGCGCGACCACCTGCCGGCGGCGCTCGCCGAGGGCCGTCACGTCTGCGCCCCGGCGCCCGAGGTGGTGGGGGAGGGGCTCGCCGCGCTGCAGCCCGCCCTCGACCGGCTGCACGAGGGTGTGTCGGCGGTGAAGCTGGTCGTCCGGCTCTGAGGGGCGGGCTCCGGCAGGCCGGGCTCCGGACCGGCCCCGTGCGGAGGGATCGGGCGGGGTCCGGCGCCGAGCGACCAGCCCGAGAATCAGGCCGGTTCCTCCGGCCCTCCGGCGACCGCCGCAGCCGCTCCGCCCGAGCCGTGCCGCCGAGTGGCCGCAGCGCCGGAGCCTCGGTATCGTGGCGCGCTCCGACGCGACCCGAGGAGACCCCGTGATCCGCCGCACCGCCCCCGGAGCCGCCGCGCTCCTCCTGCTCGCCCTGACCGGCTGCTCCGCAGGGTCGTCGCCCGCGGCGTCCCCGTCCGCCACTCCGGAGCCGGTCGGCGGCCTGGGGGTCGCCGTCTCGGCGCTCTGCGAGGCCGGCTCCGATCCGCAGTGCGTCCCGGTCGGCGGGCAGGACGTCCTCGTCGATCCCGAGGACTTCACCCGCGCGGGCGTCGCCGCGGTCGAGGCCGATCCGAGCACGGGGGTCGTCGACGTCCGGTTCGACGAGGCGGGCGCCGCCCTCCTGCGCCGCGGCTCGCAGGCGGCCATCGACGAGGGGGCCGACGCCCGGCTCCTCCTCCGCGTGGGCGACCGGGTCGAGTCGGCGCTCTCCGTCATGCAGCCGATCGAGGGCGACACCGTGCAGATCGTTCCCGCGGAGGGCGACGCGCAGGGGCTGGTCGACCGGATCCTCGCCGGCTGACGCCCGCCTAGGATCGGCGCATGGCGAAGGGTTTCCGCACGGAGCGCGCGCAGGCGCTCCTCCTCGCACAGCCCTGGGCGCTCTCGCTGGTGAGCGCCGTCTTCGTGGCGGGGATGCTCTGGCTGGCGGCGGACGCGGGCTGGGATCTCGGCGCGGTCGTCGGCGGCGGACGCCGGCACGCGCCGCTGTGGCTGGTGCTCCTGCTCGGCCTGCCGCTGTTCGGCGCCGGAGTGGTGCTCGGCGCGGTCCGGCAGGTGCGGCTCCTGCGGCGGCCGGCGGCGCCGCCCGTCCCGAGTCCGGAGGCGGAGCGGCTGCGGCGCGAGGGCCCGGGCTGGCTCAGCCGGCGCGAGGACGAGCAGGCGGCGCAGGGCGGGACCGGGAGCGCGCAGGGCGGCACCGGCGGCACACCGGACGTGATCGGCAGCGCTCCCGACGGCACGGACGACCCGCGCGACGAGGCCCGCTGATCGCGCCTCAGAGGTGCAGCATCCCCCAGTCGATGATCACGGCCAGCGCCGTGTAGGCCGCGGCCACCGCTCCGACCGCCTTGCCCGCGCGGTCGAGGTCGGCCTGCGGGTCCGGACCGGCGTCGGCGACGACCCGGAGCAGCGCTCCGACCAGCGCGATCAGCGTGATCGCCAGGATCCAGACCTTGAGCGACGCGTGCGGGTCGACGTGCGCGAGCGTCAGCGCGACGACCGGCACCGCCACCACGAGCACCGACGCCAGCACCAGGAGGCAGCCGCGCCGGGTGAGGCCGGTCGGCCCGAAGGAGCCGCCGCGCATCCAGGCGCGCACGCGCTGCCTCCGTGAGGCGGGCGGACCGCCGGCGGAGTCCGCGTCGGTCGAGGGCCCCCAGTCCTGCGCGGTCGTCATCGCGCGGTGCCGGAGCGGTCGGGAGTCGGGCTGGGCCGCATCGGGTCCTCCAGGAGACGAGGGGGCACGTCGGACGGTGGTGCCGACCCCTCAGTCTCGGGAGCGCCTCCGGCAGCGGCAAGCGCCTCTTCCGGACATGTCCGGAAGAGGACGCTCAGGCCCGTCCCTGCAGGATCAGGTTCCAGTACACCCACGGCAGGACGCGGCGGTCGGCGAGGTAGGTGAGGCGCCGCTCCTTCGCCAGGCCCGTCCAGAAGGGGACGGTCGGCTTCGGGCGGTAGCGGTCGTCGAACTCGGCGAACACGACGCTCGACCGCGAGACCACGAAGGGGCAGACGGAGTAGCCGTTGTAGACGCGGGGGAGCGGGCGCCCCTTCTGCGCGGCGACGAGGTTCTTCGCGAGCGTGGTGGTCTGCTGGCGCAGTGCTCCTCCGGACTTCGAGTTGACCGTGGCCGCCGCGTCGCCGAGCGCCCACACGTCGGGGAACCGCGGGTGCCGCAGGGTCAGTGGGTCGACCTCGACGAAGCCGCCCTCGTCGCCCTCGGCGGCCAGTCCGGTGCCGGCCAGCCAGTCGGGGGCCGACTGCGGGGGCACGGCGTGCAGCACGTCGTACGACAGCGTCTCGCGCGGGCCGTCGGTCGAGCGCCGCACGCGGTCGGGGCCGGGGAGGGCGGTCGCGCGCTCGTCGACGGCGAGGACGACCCGCCGCTCGGCCGCGTCGACCTCGACCAGCTCGCGGCCGTAGCGGACCTCGATCCCGTACTCCGCCACCTTCCGCTCGAGCTCGGAGTCGATCAGCGGCATCCCGAACAGGGTGGGGGTCGGCACGACGAGCACGACGCGGATGCGGTCGAGGACGCCGGTCGCGCGCCAGTAGTCGCAGGCGAGGTACATCGGCTTCTGCGAGGCGCCGGAGCAGGTGCCGGGGCCGCCGGGCTGCGTGAAGACGACGGTGCCGGAGCGGACATCGCGGAGCACCTGCGACGCCTTGCGGGCGTACTCGTACTCGTAGTTGGACACTCCGAACGGCGAGTCCATCGCCTCCTGGAGCCCGGGGACCGCGGCCCAGTCCTTCTGGATCCCGGGGCAGACGACGAGCTGCCCGTAGCCGACGGTGCGGCCGGAGAGGAGGGTGACCGTGTGCGCGACCGGGTCGATCGTCTCGACGCGGTCCTGGATCCAGACGACCCCCTTCGGCGTCACCGAGCCCTGGGGCCGGGTCGCCGCGGAGGCGGGTGCTGTGCCGCCCGCGACGTGGGAGAGCATCGGCTGGTAGACGTGGGTCGACCGGGGCTCGATCACCGCGACGTCGTCCACTCCGGAGCGCCGCAGCCGCCCCGCGGTCGAGAGTCCGGCGTTGCCGCCGCCGATGATGAGGACGTCGTGGCGGGCCGCGCCGGGATCGGTCATGGCCTCACCCTAGGGGCGCGCCGGGGCGAGCGGACGGGCTTGCGCAGACCCGCGGAAGGGGGGTGCGCTCGGAGTGCCCCGGGACGGTGATCCCGCACGGCCGCCCGGCTCGCGTCAGGCCGCCTCGAGCGCCTGGATCGCGGTCCTCGCGGTCGCGCAGGGGTAGGAGTCGTACCCGTCGTGGGCGTCGAAGGCGCGGCACTCGGCGCAGCGCAGCCGCACTCCGGCGCCGCCCTCGAGGACGCGCTCGGGGCGGTGCCCGTGCAGGATGACGGCGAGGCTCGCGACGAGGGGGTCGCTGCTCACCAGCGCGCTCCGCAGCGCCTCCGACCGGCGGCGGAGGTAGTCGTCCGCCACGGCGTCGATCGACTGCTCGGGGAGGTCCGGCTCGGGCCAGGAGGCGGGCCGCTCGACGGGCAGGTCGAGCTCGTCGAAGCCCATCGACCAGTCCGGGAAGCGGCGCTGCTCGTGCACGCTGGTCCAGACGGTGACCACGCCCTCGTGCCGCGGGTCGGCGAGGATCCGCGCGTAGAGCGAGCGCACGTCGGACTCCTCGCCCTCGAGCAGCTGCATCACGCGGCGGCCGCGGAAGACGAGCATCCCCGAGACGCCGTGCTCGACGTTGTTGCGGCGGCTCGTCTCGAGCAGCCGGCGGATCTCCCCCGAGCCCAGGTCGCGGTCGAGGGTGCTGACGTAGACGACGGTGAAGACGAGGGAGTCGCGCCGCGGCGAGTGCTCGACGAGGTGGAGCGTCGCGGGGGAGCGGGCGCCGGTCTCGGGGTCCATCAGGGCCGCGACCTCCGGGAACTCGAGCCAGATCAGGTCCTCCGGAGCGCTCGGCTCCACGGCGGTGACCGCCGGGACCGCGTCCAGCCACTGCGTCCGCTGGCGGAGGTCGGCGGCGACGGCCTTCTCGTCGAGCCCGGGCAGGAGGCCTGCGGCGCCGGAGACGAAGAGGCTCGTCGCGGAGTTGAGCAGCAGCGTCACGACCGTCGCGTGGCCGTCGCCGCCGAGCACGGGGAGCTCGACACTGTCGGTGCGGCCGTGGGCGGCGAGCCCGGAGGCGTAGGAGACGAGTGCGTCGGCGACCGCGTCCCCCACCTGGAAGGTCGCGCCGGCGTACTGGATCTGCTTCACAGCCCTACGATGCGCCTGCGGCGGATCCACGGGTAGGGGTACCGGTGCCGGGTGGAGCGTGCAGGGGTCGCGGCTGCTCCCGTCCGAGGAGCACGGAGCGGCGGGACCGCGCCCAGTCGGCCGTCGAGCGGGCCGGCGTCCCCGTGATCCGCTCGACCTCGTCGGTGAGCACGTCGACGCCGTCCAGGCCGCGGCGGGCGACGACTCCGAACTGCCGGCGGAGCCCCTCCGCCTGCCACGCGGACATGCCGGTGAGGCGCAGGACTCCGGCGAACACGCGGCTGGGCAGGTGCAGGTAGCGGACGCGCCGCCCCAGGCCCGCGGTCAGCTCGCGGGCGGCGCCGGGCCCGTCGAGCAGGGCCGGTCCGGTGAGGACGGGCTCGGCGCCGGTGTGCCCTCCCGCCTCGAGGACGTGCGCGGCGACCCGGGCGATGTCGGCGGTGTCGATCCACGGGATGACGCCGCGCCCCATCGTCTGCGGGAGCAGACCGCGCGAGATCGCGGGCGCCGAGGGCTCGAGGTTCGTCAGGAAGCCCGAGGCGTGGAGGATCGTCGCGGGCAGCCCGGAGGCGCGCACCCGCTCGTCGGTCCGCCAGATCGCGCGGCCCCAGGGGAGCGGCGAGTGCTCGGCCGCATCGCCGCCGGAGAGCTGCACGAGCGCGCGGACGCCCGCCTCCTGGGCGGCGCGGACGGCGGTGGCGCCGTGCTCGGCCTGGCGCGGGGTGGCGGCGGTGACCAGGAAGAGCTGGTCGGCGCCCCGGAGGGCGGCGGTCAGTGCGGCCCCGTCGCCGAGGTCGGCGATCCGCGCGTCGAGGCCGCGGGCCGCGAGGGCCGCCGCCTGCTCGGGCCGGCGGACGATCGCGCGGACGGGCGCGCCGGCCGCCACGAGCCGCTCGAAGGTCTTGCCGCCGACGTCACCGGTGACTCCGGTGATCGCGATCACGTCGCTCATGATTCCTCCTAGGTATCAACTAACTGATACTCGAAGACTACGCCGCTACGCTCGGTCCATGTCCTCGGAGTTCTCCCTGACCCGCGACGACGTCGACGCGATCGCCGCCTGGACGGTCATCCGCGCCGCCCGCGACCTGGCGAGGCGGGTCGGCGACGCGCTCGCGCCGGTCGGGCTCAGCCCGGTCGAGTTCGGCGTGCTGGCGCAGCTCTCGGCGGCCGACGGGCTGACGCAGGCCGACCTCGCCCGCGCCGTCGGCGTCCGCCCGCAGAGCATGACCGCCCTGGTCGCCGGGCTGGCGGAGCGGGGCCTGCTCGACCGGGGCGCCGAGCGCGGCCGCGGCCGTCACTCCCGGATCGCCCTGACCCCGGCGGGGCGCGACCTCCTCGCGGCCGCCTACCCGCTCGTGCGGGCCGGCAACGCGTGGTTCGGCGGCGAGGAGCGCGCCGACGCCGTCGCGACCGCGCTGCGCCCGCTGCTCGGCGGGCAGCCGGGCCCGGGGCACGAGGTCCCCTGAGCGGACGGGGCGGTGAGGCTCGGCAGCGGGAGAGACGGCTCCTCCTCCGAGCGCTCGTGCACACCCGGCCCCCTCGCGGGTGCCACCGGTACCCTGGTCCGGTGCCCCTGACCCTCCCTCCGCTGAGCCGCGCCCGCGCGCGCGCTGCCGCGGCGTACCCGACCCGGCTGCTGCTGACCAAGCGCGCCTCGGGCACGAACGGATGGCTCAGCTCGTGGGGGACGAACGCGCACGGCGAGATCGCCGGCTGCCCGCCGCCGCGCGGCTGACCCGCGACCGCCCCTCCTCCGGAGCCCGCGGCCGCGTTCCCGCGCTCACCCACCCCTCCGGACGGAACCCCTCATGCCGCACCAGCCCCTGCCCGCCGATCAGGCCCCCCACTCGATCTGGCGGGGACTCCGCCAGACCCTCCAGAAGGACACGGTCGGCGGAGCGTTCCTGCTCACCGCGACCCTCCTCGCCCTGATCGTCGCCAACAGCCCCGCGTCCGCGCTCTACACCGCGGTCCGCGACTTCCGCTTCGGCCCCGAGGCCCTGCACCTCGAGCTGAGCGTCGGGTCGTGGGCGGCCGACGGCCTGCTCGCGATCTTCTTCTTCGTCGTCGGGCTCGAGCTCAAGGAGGAGTTCGTCGCCGGCAAGCTCCGCGACCCCAAGACGGCGCTCGTGCCGATCGTCGCGGCCGTCGGCGGCGTGGCCGTCCCCGCCCTGATCTTCACCGCGGTGAACCTGCCCCGCGGAGGAGCCGCGCTGGACGGCTGGGCGATCCCCGCCGCCACCGACATCGCCTTCGCCGTCGCGGTGATCGCCGTGGTCGGCCGCTTCCTCCCGCCGGCGCTGCGGACGTTCCTCCTCACGCTCGCCGTGGTGGACGACCTCATCGCGATCACGATCATCGCCGTCTTCTACACCGCCGGCATCGACGTGCTGATGCTCCTGCTCGCGCTGGTGCCGCTGGCGGTCTTCGCGGTCTGCGTGCAGCGCGGCGTGCGCGCCTGGTGGGTGCTGATCCCGCTCGGAGTGGCGACGTGGGCGCTCGTGCACGCCTCGGGCATCCACGCGACGGTCGCGGGCGTGCTGCTCGGCTTCACCGTGCCGGTCGTCGCGACGAAGCGCGCCCGGGTGCGGGTGGGGTCGGACGCGGAGGGGCGCCCGGTCTACGACGGCCTCGCCGCGCACTTCGCCGATCGCTGGAGCGTCCTCTCGACCGCGGTCGCGGTGCCGGTCTTCGCGTTCTTCTCGGCCGGAGTGACGGTCGGCGGAGTCGCGGGTCTGGTCGACTCGTTCCAGGACTCGATCGCCGTGGGCATCATCGCAGGCCTCGTGCTCGGCAAGCCGCTCGGCATCGCCGGGAGCACTTTCCTCCTGACCCGGTTCCGCGGCATCGGCCTGGATCCGTCGCTGCGCTGGGTGGACGTGATCGGCATGGCGTTCGTGGCCGGCATCGGATTCACGGTGTCGCTGCTGGTCGGCGAGCTCTCGTTCGGCGCGGGCAGCGAGTCCGACGACCACGTGAAGGTCGGCGTCCTGGCCGGCTCGTTCCTCGCGGCGGTGATCGGAGGCGCGATCCTCTCGGTCCGCAACCGCCACTACCGCCGCCTGCAGGGCTGACGCCCGGCGGGATCTCGCGGCGCCCGCTGCCCGATCAGCAGGCGCCTCCTGCTGGTCGAGCAGCCGCCGCAGGCGCCCTGTCGAGACCCGCGCGGCTCAGCCGTGCAGGCCGTGGACGACCGCGTGGCCGCGGCCGCGGGAGATGAGCAGGCGGTTCACCGGGGTCGTGACGACGAAGGCCAGGGCCAGGGCGCCGGCGAGCGAGCCCCAGAAGAGGCCGGACGAGAGGCCCGCGTCCATCGCTCCGGGGATCGCGAGCACCACCGTGTTGTCGACGACCTCCATCACGGCGATCGAGACGGTGTCGGCCGCCAGCGCGATGCCGACGGCGGCGCGCCACGTCACTCCGGAGCGGAGCACTCCCCGCAGCGTGAGCGCGTAGCCGAACACGAACGCGAGGACGATCGAGAGGGCGACCGTCGCCAGGGCGGGCAGCCCCAGGGCGGAGCCGATCACCATGCCGAGGACCTCGCCGATCGCGCAGCCGGTCAGGCAGTGCAGGGTCGCGAGGGCGGCGGCGCGCCAGGTGGTCGGGTGGTGGTGGGCGTGGTCGGTCATGGTGTCTCCTCCGGTTCGGTCCAGGGGAGTGCAACATACCCCCGGGGGGTATATTCCCGACCCGGCCGTCGGAGTCTCCTCCGGCTCCGCAGGCGCGCGAGCCGTTCGCCCGGGCGCGCTATCCTCGCCCCGTGCTCCTCCGAGCACCGCCCCTCGACACCAGGAGCCCCGATGGCCGCCCCCACCGTCCTCTTCGTCTGCATCCACAACGCCGGCCGCTCGCAGATGGCCGCCGGCTACCTCCGCGCCCTCTCCGGCGGCGCCGTCGAGGTCCGCTCCGGCGGCTCCGAGCCCGGCGACAGCATCAACCCGATCGCGATCGAGGCGATGGCGGAGGAGGGCATCGACATCTCGCAGGCCGTCCCGCAGCTGATGACCACCGAGCAGGTCCAGGCCTCCGACGTCGTGATCACGATGGGCTGCGGCGACGTCTGCCCCGTCTTCCCCGGCAAGCGCTACGAGGACTGGGACCTCGCCGACCCGAAGGGCCGACCGCTCGAGGAGGTCCGCTCGATCCGCGACGACATCAGGGCCCGCGTGCAGGCGCTCGTCGCGGAGCTGCTGCCCGCCTGAGCCGTTCGATCCCGTCCGGCCGCGTCAGCGTTCGGCGGGAGGCGGGAACGTCCGCCCGACCGGAGGCGAGCCCGCCGGGAGCGCCGCGCGCGCCCGGTGCAGGAAGACGGCGGTCATGACGGCCCGGGCGCGGGCCGGCGACGAGTCGAGCGGGCCGATCAGCTCCTCGATCCGCGCGAGCCGGTCGTAGAGGGTCTGCCGGCCGATGCCGAGCGCGGCCGCCGTCGCCGTCTTGCTCCCCCACAGCGACGCGAAGGCCTCGAGGGTGGCGAGCAGCTCGCCGCGCTGGGCGCGCAGGGGCCCGAGCACCTCCTCGACGAGGTCGTCCGCCTCCGGATCGTCCTGCAGGGAGCTCGCGAACCGCTCCAGGCGGTACTGGCGCGAGTCGACGACTCCGCCTGCGGGCGCCCACTCGCGCGCGCCGCGCACCTCCGCCAGCTCCCGGGGCACCCGCTCCTGCCCGCCGAGCCCGCTTCCGACGCAGAGCAGAGCGTCCGAGTCGAGGGCGGCGCCGAGGCGCAGGAGCTCCGTCCGGCCCTCCTCCATCGCGGCGGCGGTGGCGAACGGCAGCAGCGCCAGCAGCTCGGAGCCGACCACGCAGAGCACCGGACCGGGATCCGCTCCCGCGCCCGTCAGGAGGCGGAGCAGAGCGCGGAGCCGCCGGTCGTCGTGACCGGTGTCGGCCCGGACGCCGAGGTAGCGCTCCCGGGATCCGGCGCCGAGGCGGCCGAGGAAGGCGTCGATCTGGAGGTCGGCCGCCGGGTCCGCGCGCTCGACAGACGCGATCGCGAAGAGCTGGGCGGTCAGCCGCTCGGTGACCGACGGCGGGCGGTGCCGGAGCACGGCGATCGCGAGGACGTCCGGCGCCCGGTCGAGCGCGACGGCGACGGCGTGGAGGTCGGCGTCGGCGTGGGCTCGCAGATGCAGGGTGCCCAGGAGGGAGTCGCCCGCGTGCAGCACGTTCGAGAACGTCCCGGCCGTCGGCTCCGTGTCGACGCCCGGCCCGGGCGAGGCGCGGGCGATCTCGTCGCCCGTGAGCGAGACGAGCGAGGCGGAGGCGCCCGTCGCGGAGGCGACGACCTGCAGGAGCTCGTCGACGCCGGCGTCCCCGGAGGCCGCGTCGGCCAGAAGACCGGACACTCTGTCCGCCAGTCGGATGCTCCGGAACTTCTGCTCGGTGAGGTGGGTGTTGATGCTCTCGCAGACCTGCACGAAGGGGACGCGCCGGGGCAGGGCGAGCACGGGGAGGCCGAGCTCGTCGGCCGCCGCGACGATCGGCGGCGGCACCGCGGGCAGGCGCGGCGAGAGCTCGAGAGCGAGGGCGCCGACTCCCGCGTCGACCAGAGACCGCACGTACTCGCGGCACTCCGCCGGGTCCTGGTCGGTCGAGAGGAGCGCGCCCTCCATCAGGAGCAGCTCGCCCCCGAGGAGGAGGGGGGCGATGTCGAGCTGCTCGCTCGTGTGGGCCCAGCGGATCACGGCGCGCTCGGCGGCCGCGTGCCCGGCGGCCACCACCGGGAGCATGGCGGCGAGGCGCGGATCCCGCATCGCGTCCGACAGCAGGTAGGCCATACAGAACGTCCTCTCGCGTCACGGCGAATTTACACGCGGACGCGCCGCCCGAAACGGGTCCGCACGAGAGTGGAGCCTCACCGGGCGCCCCGCCCTCCCCTTCATCCCCCTCCCCGAGAGGATCCGCCATGAGCACCGACACCCTGCACGGCACCGCCGACGCCGAGGACGCGCTGAGTCCCCTGCCCGACTCCCGACGCACCGCCCGGCTCGACGGGCAGTTCTGGATCTGGGCCGGCGCCAACATCGCCCCCATCAACTGGGTGCTCGGCGCCCTCGGCGTGAACATGGGCCTCGGCCTGGCGGACACCGTCACCGTCCTCGTGCTCGGCAACGTGGTCGGGATGGCGGTGTTCGGCTTCTTCGTCCTCCTCGGCCAGCGGACGGGGGCGACCGGGATGCTCGTGGGACGGGCGATCTTCGGCCGGCGCGGCAACTACGTCCCGGCCGCGATCCAGGCCGTGGTCGTGATCGGCTGGTGCGCCATCAACACCTGGATCGTCCTCGACCTCGTCATCGCGCTCCTCGGCTCCGTCGGCGTCGTCGACCCGGAGCAGGCGAACGTCGGCTGGAAGATCGCGGTGGCGGCGGTGATCATGGCGGTGCAGGTCGCGATCTCCTTCCTCGGCTACCGCGCGATCGCCGCCTTCGAGCGCTGGACCGTGCCGCCGACCCTCCTGGTGCTGGCGATCATGTCGGTCGTCGCCTGGTTCTTCCTCGACATCGACTGGTCCTACGCCGGCCCCGCGGAGGGCGCGCTCACCGGAGGCGACCGCATCGCGGCCATGTCCATCGTGATGACCGCCATCGGCATCGGCTGGGGCCTCACCTGGCTCGCCTACGCCGGCGACTACTCCCGCTTCGTCGGACCCCGCTCCTCGAAGCGGGGGCTCTACCTCGCCAGCGTCCTCGGCCAGTTCATCCCGGTGGTCTGGCTCGGCGTCCTCGGCGCGACCCTCGCGACGAAGAACGGCTCCGTGGATCCCGGGGAGCTGATCGTCGAGAACTTCGGTGCCCTCGCGATCCCCGTGCTGCTCCTGGTGGTGCACGGTCCGATCGCGACCAACGTCCTGAACATCTACTCGTTCGGCATGGCGACCCAGGCCCTCGACATCAGGCTCGGGCGCCGCGCGCTCAGCCTCATCGTCGGCGTGCTGGCCTTCGCGGCCGCGGTGTTCTTCGTCTTCCAGTACGACCTCGCCACCACGCTCGACGCGTGGCTGGTCGGCCTCGTCGGCTGGGTCGCCCCGTGGGGTGCGATCGTGCTGGTGCACTACACCGTGTTCGAGCCGCGCGTCCGCTCCTTCGGGCACCTGTTCGCCCCGGTCGGCTCGCCGCTGCTGCCGGACGTCCGCTGGCGGGCGCTGCTCTCCTTCGCGATCGGCGCGACCCTGACCTGGCTGTTCATGAACGGCTCGGTGCCCGCCCTGCAGGGTCCGGCCGCGACCGCCCTCGGCGGCGTCGACGTCTCGTGGCTCGCGGGCGGAGTCTCGGCCGGCATCGCCTACCTCCTGCTCGGCCGGGACGCTCCCGCCTGGGTCGAGCGCCGGGAGTCGGCCGCGCCGGTCGCCGCGGAGCCCGAGCCCGTCCGCGGCTGAGCCCGAGCCCCTCCGCGGGCCGGCCCCCTCGCGAGCCGGCCCGCGGAGGGGCTCGGGCTCAGCC
>NZ_PSWN01000025.1:0-54448 GCF_002932815.1 Rathayibacter sp. AY1B4
ACCTCGCCCCGACCGCCGGCCAGACGATCGCCGTCCGCACCACTGCGGGCGTCGCTCCGCCCCTCCCCGTACCCGCTCGACCGCGGAGCTCGCGATACTGTGAGCCCTCTCACCCCGGACCTCCAAGGAGACGCACATGTCGGTCGGCCTGCTCGCGGTTGTCGATGACATCCTCACCGCCGCCCTGAAGGCGAGCGCCAAGACGGCGGGCGTCGTGATCGACGACGCGGCCGTCACCCCGCAGTACGTGCAGGGCCTCACGCCCGCGCGGGAGCTGCCGGTGGTCGGGCGGATCGCGCTGGGGAGCCTGTTCAACAAGTTCGTCATCATCATCCCGCTGGCGCTGCTGCTCTCGGCGTTCGCGCCGCAGGTGCTGCCGTACCTGCTGATCCTCGGCGGCGCCTTCCTCTGCTTCGAGGGGGCGGAGAAGGTGCTCGAGTGGTTCGGCGTCTCGCACGGCGGCCACGAGACGGAGGCGCGCGACGAGAAGAAGCTCGTCTTCGGCGCCATCCGCACCGACCTCATCCTGAGCACCGAGATCATGCTGATCGCGCTCGACGGCCTCGACCCCGACTTCGGGATCTGGCCCACGCTCGGCGCGCTCCTGGTCGTCGGGCTCGGGATGACCGTGCTCGTCTACGGCGCCGTCGCGCTGCTCGTGAAGATCGACGACGTGGGCCTGCGCCTGATGAAGAACGCGGCCCGCGGCGTGCGGCGCACCGGCGCGAGGATCGTCGCGTCGATGCCGGTCGTGTTCCGCGCGATCAGCATCATCGGGACGCTCGCCATGCTCTGGGTCGGCGGGCACCTCGTCGTCGCGAACCTCGCCGAGACGGTGTGGCACGGTCCGTACGACCTCGTGCACGTCGTCACCCACGCGGTCGAGGGCGCGGGCCCGGTCGTCGTGTGGCTGGCCGACACCTTCGTCTCGATGATCTTCGGCCTCGTCCTGGGTCTGGTCATCGCGGCCGTCGTGATGGGCGTGTCGCGCCTGCGCACCCGCGACGAGGCGGCCGCGGGGCACTGAGCGGGGTCTCGATACGCCGCGTGCCGCGGCCGCTCGACGGCATGAGTGGGGGCGGCGTCTCGACCGGTTCGGAGTCGGAGAGGTCTCGAGACGTCGCCTGCCGCGGCCGCCCGACCGGCACGGATCCATGCTGATCGAGTAGCCCGCGCCGCGGTCGTATCGGGATCCCGCGACGCGCCGCCCCCGCAGCGCCGCTCTCGATGAACGACGGACCGCCCCCGTCCCCGGAGGGGCGGAGGCGGTCCGTGTCGGAGGGGGCGTCAGCAGCTGCGGGCCGCGTACGCTCCCGTCGCCACCGAGGTGACCTGCTCACCGTCGACCGTGCCCGTCGCGGTGACGGTGGCCTGGCCGGCCGGCACCGAGGCCGCGCGCGTGGTGAACGCGGCGCTGCCGCTCGCGCCAGGCGCGACTCCGGTGACCTGCTTCGACCCGGAGGGCGTCGCGATGGTCATCGAGACCGGCACGCCGGACTCGTTCTTCGCCGCGACGGTGAGCGTCACCTTGCCGGCGATGCAGCGGGTGGTCGCCGTGACCGCGACCGCGAGGGCGGCGGGCGCCTTCAGGGTCACCGTCACCGTCGTGGTCGAGGTGACGGAGCCGTCGGCCGCGCGGACCGCGATGGTCGCGACTCCGCCGTTCGCCGTCGTCGGCTGGGTGATCCGCACGGTGGCCGCCGAGTCGGTCGCCACTGCTCCGATCACCGGCATCGCCGTGCCCTCGACGGTGACCGCGTAGGAGGTGCGGGCCGGGTCGAACCCGGCGATGCCGGCTCCTCCGATGCGCAGGGCGCCCAGGGTGGCGACCGCGGCGGGCGAGGCGACCGACTCGTAGAGCTTGGTCTCGGCCACGATCAGGTGCGTGTTGTCGTAGGCGTTCATCACGACGCGGAAGGCCTTGGCCGTGACGGGCGCGAACGACGCGACCAGGGTCGGAGCCGTTCCGCCGGCCGGCGACGCGAGGGCCACGGCCGACTCGTAGCCGGGGACCGCGGTCCAGGTCGTGCTGTCGGCGGCCTGGTACTGCAGCTGGTAGGTCTGTGCCCAGCTGGTGCCGCCGTCGGCGAGGAACTGCACCGACACCTTCTCGACCTGGTGGGTCGAGGGGAAGGTGTAGGTCAGCGAGCTCTGCGCGGCCTTGGTGCCGTTGGTCCAGTTCGACCAGCCCTTGTCGCTGTCGACGCCGTTGCGGGTGCGCTCCGGTCCGTAGCCCGACTCCGACGACGAGGCGGTCGCGACGATGCCGGCGTCCGGGTTGAAGTTGCGGAGCGTGCCCGTGGTGACGAGCACCGTGAGCGTGGCGGGGAGCGTAGCGCCGTCGGCGGTCGCCGTTCCCGAGACCGTCACCTGCCCGGCCCGGGCGAGGGAGGCGGTGGTGAGCGGCGTCCAGTCCCAGACGACCGGCACCGGGAAGGTGCTGGCCGAGGCGCCCACGCGGGCGGGGACCGTCGTCGGGGCCGAGGCCTTCACTCCGGCGACCGAGGCGCCCGCGGCGGCCGTGACCGACACGGGGTCGGTCGCGGTCAGTCCGCCGACGTCGACGAGCGCGGTGACCGTGATCGTCTGGCCGTAGAGGTCGGTCGCGGTGCCGGGCACCTCGACGCGGCCGGTCGCGCCGTACGCCGAGTCGGCGGGGCGCTGCCAGGTGACGGCGAGCGGTGCGCCGGCTCCCCAGGAGTACTGCGGAGTGATGCTCGCGGGCAGGGTCGGAGCGACGCCCGCAGTGGTGCGGACGGCGATCGTCTGGCCGGCGGTCGGGGCGAGGTCGCGGAGGGACCAGGACTGGTTCGCTCCGCCGTTGGAGGTGTAGACGCCGACCGACGCGTTGTCGGCGCTTGAGCCGCCGTTCACGTCGAGCGACTGGGCGATCGACTCGTTGACGAGCGAGAAGTTCACGCCGTCGGTGGTGTTGACGATCCAGCGGGTCGCGGCGGTCGTCTTCGCCGCGTCGACGGACAGCGAGCGCAGGTCGGTGCCGGCGGTCGTGGCTCCGAGCACGCGTCCGTCGCCGTTGACGAGGACGACGCGGCGGGTGGCCTCGCGCTCGCCGGCGGCGACCTCGCGGACCGTCCAGGTCTGCTTGGCGGCCGTGGCGGAGTCGGTGGCGAGGCCGGTGATCGTGGTCGCGGCACCCGAGGGGTTGCCGGTCAGGGCCTTGCCGCTCTGGGTGCCGACCAGCTGGTAGCGGTGGCCGTCGCGCAGGGCGGGGGCGGAGTCGGCGACTCCCGAGACTCCGTCGATCGAGAAGCTCGTGACCGACTTGGCGGGCACGGTGATCGTGGCGGTGCGCGAGATGCGGTCGACGCTCACCGGCGTCTTCGCGACCAGGGCGTTGCTCGTGGGAGCGGCTGCCGAGGAGGCCTTCGTGGTGACGTAGGGGGTGACCGTCGCGGTGTCGGCGATGGTGCCGAAGCGGGAGAGGTCGAGCACGACGGTCTTCTCGGTCGCGGTGCTGTTGGTGTGCACGACGGTCGCGCCCGAGTCGTCGCCGCGGACGGCGGCAGTGGAGGAGCTGTCGTTGGAGGGCATCAGGTGGTCGCCCTCGTGGATGAACTTGGTGAAGTTCCGGATGGTGTTGAACTTCGAGTTCGTCTCGACGCCGCAGACCGGGGCCTTGGTGGAGTCGCCACCGGCGTCCGCGACGCGGCGGACCGACTTCCAGACCTCGGTCCCGTTCTCCTGGTACGGCTTGCAGTCCAGGTCGATGTAGACGGAGCCCCAGTTGAGGTTCTCGCCCTTGGGCTTGGGCTGCTGCATGTTGTAGTAGTCCTCGACGGGCTGCCAGAGCACCCACGCCTTCGGCTCGAGCTCGCGCAGGTCGTCGTTGATGCGGCCGGCGATGCCGAGGCCGTTCTCCATGTTGGTGGGGTCGAAGCCGGTGACCCAGTTGCCCTCGATCTCGCTCATCCACAGGTCGGTGTCGGCCTGCTTCGCGAGGTCGCGGACCTTGAGGCGGCCCGAGGTGCCGTAGGTGTGGACGTTCATCCGGTCGACCTCGGCGCGGATCGCGGCGGAGTAGGCGGCCCAGTTCGTCGCGAAGATGTCGGGGTTGGTCTCGTCCATCGCGGCGATGCCGGCGTCGGTGGTCGAGGCGTCCAGCGCGGCGGCGACGTCGGGGATCAGACCCGCCTGGCGCGTCGGTCCGACGTGCATTCCCTCCTGGCGTCCGCCGGTCGGGACGCCGTTGGAGAGCTGCGTGCCCCAGTAGTTCGTGTTCGGCTCGTTGAAGGGGTCGAGCGTGTCGAACTCGATGCCGTACTCGTCCTCCATGTGCTCGGTGACCTTCACGAGGTACTTCGCGAACTGCTCCTCGGCGGCGGGCTTCAGCTGCTCGCTGTTCGCGTCGAAGCCGCCCGAGACGTAGCCGCTCTCGGTCATGAAGTACGGGGCGGAGTTGGAGAACGCCTCCCAGTGCGAGATCTGCTTCTCCTCGGCGAGCCTCTCGACCCACCAGCGCTGCGTCTCGTCGGCGGTCCAGTCGTAGGAGGCGGGGTCGTCCGCGTTCCACTTGGCCAGGAGCGCGTCGCGGTCGGCGAGCTTCGTGGAGGTGCCGCCGTAGGTCGACGCGTCGCCGGCCGGGTTCGGCTTCCACCAGCCCTCGACGGCGCCGCCCGGGCGGAGGTAGTCCTTCACGTCGGAGGCGTTGCCGCCGCCGATGTTGTAGCGGGCGATGTTCAGGTCGAGGCCGCTGTCGCCGAAGACCTTCTGGTAGAGGTCCTCGCGGAGGGCCTCGGGATAGCCGCCGGTCGCGTTCGCGAACCAGACGAGGCTGGTGCCCCAGCCCTCGAACGTCTCACCGGCGGCGGCGGGGTTCGGCGTGATGCGGAACGCGTCCGCGGCCTGAGCGGGGGCCGCTGCGGCGGGGATCGCCAGCAGTGCTCCTGTGGCCAGGGCGGCGCTCGTGGCGAGCGCGGCGACCCTTCTGAAGGACATCGACATTGATGCGGTCTCTCTTTCGCCATCGAAATGCGGGCATGTTCACGTGAACGCACCCTGACGGCCGACTGTACATGTTCACGTCAACAATCGGAAGGTGCTCAGGGGTGGGCGAGGCCCGCAGCGTCGAGAAGCCGGGAGTCGTCGCAGTCGGCGCCGAGTGCGACGAGTCCTGGAGGGTCGTGGGCATGCGGAGGCGTGCGGGTGTGTACGCCACCCCCGTGCTCAGACGCGGTGCGTCGTCTCCGGGAAGGCCTCGGGCTCGCACTGGATGGTCGCGTGGTCGATGCCGTGGCGCTCGCGGAGGACGGCGAGCACCCGCGAGAGCGCGGTGCGGTAGTCGGCGTCGGGGGCGACGACCACGTGGCCGGTGGCGCTCTCCATGCCGGAGGTGATCGTCCACACGTGCAGGTCGTGCAGCGCGAGCACGCCGGGGACGGCGCAGACGTCGCGCTCGAGGGCCGTGAGGTCGACGTGCGCGGGCGCCGACTCCATGAGGATCCCCAGCGCCTGCCTCGTCAGCGACCAGGTGCGGGGAAGGATCAGCAGCCCGATCAGCACGCCGACGATCGGATCCGCCCACGCCCAGCCGGTGGTGAGCAGCACGATCGCCGCGACGATCACGCCGATCGAGCCGAGCGCGTCGCCGAGCACCTCGAGGGAGGCTCCGCGGAGGGTGATGCTCTTCTTCGCCCCGGCCGACAGCAGGCGCAGGCTCACGAGGTTGACCGCCAGGCCCACGACGGCGGTGATCAGGAGGGGGCCGCCGGGCACCGCGGGCGGCTCGGCGAAGCGGCGGACGGCCTCGACGATCACGAACGCGGCGACAGCGAACAGCAGCAGGCCGTTGGCGAGGGCGGCCAGCACTTCGAGGCGGTAGGAGCCGTAGGTGCGGCCCTTCGCGGCGGGGCGGGCGGCGAGCGAGATCGCGGCGATCGACATCCCGAGCGCCAGCACGTCGGTGCCCATGTGCGCGGCGTCCGAGAGCAGCGCGAGCGAGCCCGTCGCGACTCCGACCGCGAACTCGACGATCATGAACGCCGCGGTCAGGACGAAGGCGGCCACGAGCGGACGCCGGTGCCGCGCGGCGGCGGAGCCGGCCGGAACGCCGTGAGAGTGGCCCATCGGCTCCTCCGATCCCTGTTCGTATAAACAGTCTTGCATGCGTTTGGAGCCGAGCGCGAGCGTCCTCAGCCGACCAGCGGGTCCAGCGCCTCGCCGAGGTAGGGCGCCAGGGTCCGGGCGTACGACTCGGTGAGGTGCCCGAGGTCGCGGTACACCTTCACTCCGCCGATCACGAGGGGGCAGCCGCGGTCGTCGCAGAACCAGCGGGTGAGGTCGACGGCGGCGGCGCCCGGCCAGCCCTCGGCCGCGGCGGCCATCAGCTCGCGGTCGGCGAAGGCCTCGTCGAGCGGCACGCTGCAGTCGGCCGCGGAGCCCGGCTCCTCGGCGCAGGCCAGCAGGGAGAGCGAGGGCAGCACCGGATTGTCGCGGATCGCGACCACCGTGGATCCGCGGGCGATCAGCGGCGCCCACGACTCGTGGAACCCGTCGATGCCGGCCTGCTCGTCGGGGGTGCCGGACGCGTCGACGAACACGGACTTCTTCGCGGAGTAGGCGGTGACGACGAGCGCGTACGGCTCCTGGCCCGCGAGCTCCTCCTGCAGCTTCCCGTTCCAGACGTCGCAGGAGCGGCGGGAGGAGGCGGAGTCGTCGCGCCGCTCCGCGGTCGAGAAGACGCAGCCCGTCTTGTAGTAGGTGTGCAGGTCCCAGCCGCGCTCCTCCGCGACGCCGCGCAGCGCCGGGAAGAAGGACGCCGCGTGCGAGTTGCCGATGAGCAGCACACGGAGGCCGGCGGGATCGCCGAAGCGGCACTCCTTGAGCGCGGTGCCGGAGTTGCCCGTGCTGCACTCGTCGGTGTTCAGCGCGGAGCCGTCCTCCGAGGCGTCGACGGCGGGCAGGCTCGTGGTCCAGGAGTCGGAGCAGGCGTTCGCGAGCGCCGCGGCTCCGACGCAGCCCTCGGTCGAGACGGGGAGGGCGTGCGCGCGGGTGAGGTCGGCGGCGATCGCGGCGTTCGTGCCGGTGAGGCCCGTCGCTCCGGCCAGGGCGGCGACGGCCAGCAGGGCCGCCGGGGCGAGCGCGCGGAGGCGGTGCGGGCGCTCGGCGGGGGCGCGGCGGTGGAGGGGGTCCTCGAGGAAGCGCTTCGAGGCGGCGGCCAGGAGGATCGCGGCGGCGATGACGCCCAGGCCCGCGAGGGCGGTCGGGTCCTCGCCGGTGCTCTCGCGCCAGAAGACCAGGAGTGGCCAGTGCCAGAGGTAGATCCCGTAGCTCAGGCCGCCCAGCCACACGAGCGGGCGCAGGGCCAGCAGTCGGCCGACGCCGCGCTCCGGGGCGGGGCCGGTCCCGGCGACGAGCACGAGCACCGCCGAGAGGGTCGGCCAGAGCGCGGCGGCGCCCGGGAACGCGCTCGAGACCTGGAGCACGAATCCGCAGGAGACGACTCCGATCAGCCCCAACCACCCGGCGACCGTCCGCAGGGCCGCCGGGATCGCCAGTCCCGGGAGCACGAGGGCCGCGAGCGAGCCGAGCCCGAACTCCCACGAGCGGGCGAGGGTGCTGTAGTACGCGGTCGGCTGGTCGATCCCGACCAGCACGACGGAGAACGCGAACGAGAGGACGGTGAGCGCCGCGACGAGCGCCAGCAGGAACCGCGGCAGCTGCGCGCGGCGCCGCAGCAGCACGGCGGCGAGGGTCGCGACGAGCACCAGGGCGAGCCAGACCAGGTAGAACTGCCCCTGCACCGACATCGCCCAGAAGTTCTGCACCGGCGAGTGGAAGTCGTCCTGCGCGAGGTAGTCCACTCCGGCCCGCGCGAGCGCGACGTTCTCGACGTAGAAGGTCGAGGCGAGCACCTCGGTGGAGGTCTGCAGCAGCTGCGAGGGGCGCAGGAGGAGTGGAGCGAGCGCCGCGACGACGACCAGCACCACCGCGGCCGCCGGGAAGAGCCGCGAGGCGAGCCTCCGGAGGAAGGCGATCGGACGCACGCGCCCGAACCGGCGGATCTGGCCGAGGAGGGTCAGGGTGGTGAGGAACCCGGCGATCACGAAGAAGACGTCGACGCCTCCGGAGACGCGGCCCAGCCAGATGTGGAACGTCGCGACCAGGAGGGACGCGACGGCGCGCAGTCCCTCGATCTCGGGCCGGTAGCCGGACGCATCGGCCTTGCGCACCAGCGCGGACCGGCCGGAGGGGGCGGTGCGGGCGGAGTGGCGGGGCAACGGGTTCCTTCCGTGACGATCGGCGGGCAGTGGGGCGGGGACCGTCGAGCGTCGGTGTCCAGGATCGCGCTCTCTCACCCCCAGGGGAACCGTGTCCGGGGTGCTGTCCACCTGGTTGGGGGCTGCGGAGGCGAGGTGCGCGACAGGTGTCCGCTTACTCGGCTGTTCCGGGCCTTCTGGGTGACATGAGAACTCGGAGGTCGCCGTCCGCGCGCGCGACCACGGCGACTTCTGCGGAGTCGCCGGCGGGCCGGGCCGAGGGCGGCCGAGGGCTCGGTGGCGCGGATCGACTGGCGCGAATGGACGGGTTGAAGTGAGGTAAGGCTATGCTTACCCGGGCTCCGCGCCGGGCCCACGAACAAGGCCCGCGCACCGGGCCGACGACCGACGCCCACGAACCACGGGAGATCCATGTCCACGCACCGACGGCGCCCAGCCGCCCTCGCCCTCGCCGCCCTGACCCTGCTCGCCCTCACCGGCTGCGGCGCCTCCGAGCAGATCGAGCCCGAGAGCACGGCCGCCGCGGGGGAGGGCACGACTTCGTACCCGCTCATGCTGGACAACTGCGGCACCGCGACCACCGTCACCGCCCCTCCGCAGCGGGTCGTCTCCCTCGACCAGAACTCGACCGAGATCCTGCTGTCCCTCGGCCTCGAGGACCGGATGGTCGGCACCGCCTCCTGGACCGACCCCGTGCTCGAGACCCTCGCCTCCGCGAACGAGAGCGTGCCGCGCCTGGCCGACAACGCGCCCACCTACGAGGTGCTGCTCGGTGCCGACCCCGACTTCGTCACCGCCTCCTTCGGCCGCCACTACGCGCCCGAGGGCGTCGCCTCGCGCGACCGCCTCGCCGAGACGGGGATCGGCTCCTACCTCGCCCCCTCCGACTGCGACAACGGGGCGAGCGTCAACGGCGGGAGCGGCACGCGCACCGTCCCGCTGACCGTCGACGTCCTCTACCAGGAGATCCACGAGCTGGCCGAGGTCTTCGACGTGCAGCAGCGCGGCGACGCCCTGGTCGCGCAGCTGCAGGAGCGCGCCGCCGCCGCCACCGAGGGGGTCGACCTCGGCGGCCGGAGCGTCGCCTTCTGGTTCGCCGATACCAAGACGCCCTACATGGCCGGCGGCTACAACTTCGCCTCGATGCTCGGCACCACGACCGGCATGACCAACGTCTTCGCCGACCGCGCGGAGGACTGGCCCGCCGTCGGCTGGGAGAGCGTCGTCGCGGCCGACCCGGACGTCCTGGTCCTCGGCGACCTGCAGCGCGACCGCTTCCCCGGTGACCGCCTCGACGACAAGACCGCATTCCTCCGCTCCGACCCGCTGACCAGCAGCCTGCCCGCGGTGCAGGACGGCCGCTTCATCGCGCTCCACGGCGCCGAGATGAACCCGTCGATCCGCTTCGTCGACGGGCTCGAGAAGATCCGCGCCTGGTGGGACGAGAACGGGGCCTCGCTCTGAGCACGGGCACGGGCACGAGCACGGTCCTCGTCCGCCGGGTGCCGCGGGGTCTGGCCGCCGCTGCGCTGGTCGTCGGCGGGCTGCTCGCGCTGGCGCTCTCGGTCGGCGTCGCGGTGACGCTCGGCCCGGCCGACGTCTCGCTCGTGAACGTCCGCGACATCCTCCTCAACCACCTCGGGCTCGCCTCCGTCCCGGTGCGTGCGGCCGAGGACGCGATCGTCTGGCAGGAGCGCCTCCCGCGCGCACTCGTGGCCGCGGCCTGCGGGGCGGGGCTCGGCGTGTGCGGAGTGATCCTGCAGTCGCTGCTGCGGAATCCGCTCGCCGACCCGTTCGTGCTGGGCGTCTCGTCCGGAGCGTCCACGGGCGCGGTGCTCGTCGGCGTGCTCGGGGTCGGCGGAGGAGTGGTCGGGCTCTCCGGAGGCGCCTTCGTCGGCGCGCTGGTCGCCTTCGGCTTCGTGCTGCTGCTCACGCGGTTCTCGGCGGGCGGCACCTCGGGCGTGATCCTGGCGGGGGTGGCGAGCACCCAGCTGTTCTCGGCGCTGACCTCGCTGATCGTGTTCGCTCTCGCCGACTCGGACGAGACGCGCGGTGTGATGTTCTGGCTGCTCGGCTCCCTCGAGGGCATGCGCTGGGACGACGTGGCGCTGAGCGGAGGAGTCGTGCTGCTCGGCTCCGTGGTCTGCCTCGCCGCGGCGCGCACGCTCGACGCGTTCGCTTTCGGGGAGGACGTGGCCGCGTCGCTCGGCGTGCACGTGGGCCGCACCCGCCTCCTCCTGCTGGTGGTGACGGCCCTGCTGACGGCGACCCTGGTGAGCATCGCCGGCGCGATCGGCTTCGTGGGGCTGGTGCTGCCGCACGCCGCGCGACTCGTGTTCGGCCAGCGGCACTCGCGGGTGATCCCGGCGACGATCCTGCTCGGCGCGGTCTTCCTGGTGTGGGTCGACGCCGGGTCGCGGGTGGCGTTCGCGCCGACTCCCCTGCCGGTGGGGGTCGGCACGGCACTCGTCGGCGTGCCGGTGTTCATGCTGCTGCTCCTGCGGCGGAGGGGCCGCTCGTGACGCTCGAGGCCGACCGGGTCTCGTGGCGCCGGGGCGGCCGCCTGGTGGTCGACGGCGTCTCGCTCCGCCCCGTTCCCGGCTCGACCGTCGGACTGCTCGGGCCCAACGGCTCGGGCAAGTCGTCGCTGCTGCGGCTGCTGCAGGGCACCGCGGCTCCGGACGCCGGCGTCGTCACCCTCGACGGCGCGCCGCTCCGCTCGCTCCGCCGCCGCGAGGTCGCACGGGCGGTGGCCACGGTGACGCAGCAGGCCGAGACGGAGGCGGACCTCCCCGTCCGCGACGTCGTCCGGCTGGGGCGGACACCGCACCGCTCCCTCCTGGGCGGAGACACGGCCGAGGACCTGCGCGCGATCGAGCGCGCCCTCGAGCAGGTGGGTCTCGAGGCGAAGGCCGACCACCTCTGGCACACCCTCTCGGGCGGCGAGCGACAGCGCGCGCACATCGCCCGGGCGCTCGCGCAGGAGCCGCGCGAGCTGCTGCTGGACGAGCCGACCAACCACCTCGACATCCGCCATCAGCTGGAGCTGCTGGCCCTGGTGCGGGCGCTGCCGGTGACCACGGTCGTCGCGCTGCACGACCTCAACCTCGCGGCCCTGTTCTGCGACGCGCTGCTGGTGCTGCGCGAGGGGCGCGTGGTCGCGGGCGGCACCCCGGAGGAGGTGCTCACCCCGGCGCTGATCGCGGACGTCTACGGGGTGCGCGCCCGCGTGATCGTCGACGCCGGACGGCCGCACGTGCTGTTCGACTCCTGATTCCGCTGCCGCATCCTGACCCCACTGCCAGACGATCGTCGATCAGTCAACGGTCTCGTCCACTTCCAGCAGCGCGTTCTACCGTCGGTGAACCGGCTTCGAGACCTCACAGGAGAGGTCCTCCTCGCGCTGGGCGAGGTGCACTCCTGACGGAGGTCGATGGACGTGCCGGTGACGACGAGGGGAGTCGAGAGATGTCCAGAGACGACGTGGCACCGGGGCGGTTCGCGCGGTTCGTGAAGTGGGTCAACAAGGCCGACGGCTGGGAGCCGCAGTACCTGCGCGGGCGGGTCGTGGCCAAGAAGGACGGCGAGTGGATCGTCGCGGTCGACGGCGAGGAGCGCCGGATCGTGAAGAAGGAGTGGAGCGTCTACCGCTGACCCTCGGGGAGGACTCGTGATGCTGCCCGACCGGCGCACTCCCGAGATCAGAGAGGCGCGTCCCGGAGTCTTCGTGCTCGAGCTGCGCCGCACCCGCCGCCGGCCCGCCGAGGAGCTGGGCGTCCTGATCCGCACGGGCACGACCTGGACGGTGCTGGGCCCCGAGGGCGTGCTCTCCGACGTGCCGAGCTTCCACGACGCCGTGGCGGCCCTGCGCGAGTAGCGAGGCACCATCGAGGTGCCCGCGGCCACGCTGAGTCGCCCGAGACGGTCGCCCTCTCCGGCGTGTCGACGACCGTCCCGGGCACCTCAGCGCGGAAGGGGGCGGCGCGGCGGTGGTGCTGCCGAGTCATGGGCCCGCCGCGCCTACAGCTGGCGGCCCGGACGCTGCACGCCGACGACGGTGACGGTGAGGGTCGCCGAGGTGCTCTGCGCGGCGGACGGCGCGGACTCCGACAGGCGCACGGTCAGGCGGAGATGGTCGGTCGCTCCGACGGCCAGGGCCGGGGAGCCGGGCAGGTCGAGGCGGGAGGCGGCGGGGCGGTCGGCCGACACGGTGGTGACGGTGCCGGGGCAGGTCGCGGCGTCGGCCGACCAGGACAGCGAGCAGCGCTCGATCGCGAGCTGCAGGCCGTCCGAGAGGTCGGTGCCGGTGGCCGTCTGCAGTTGGAGGGCCGACATCGGCAGGGTCCCGGCGTTCGTCAGGTCGAGGAGGCGCCGGGCCGTGCCGCCGGGGACGAGGCCCGCGACGGGGACCGGCACGGTCGTCGCTCCGGTGCCGGTGAACGTCGCGATGACGGTGCCGGAGGCGACCCGCGCGCTCACGGAGCCCCGGTCGAGGAGCACGGCGGTCGCGGTGGCGGCGGCGCCGAGGACGAGCGCGCCGGCGACGAGTCCCGCCAGGCCTGAGCGGGAGACCACGCGGCGGCGGACCTCGGGGGAGTGGCGCGGGGCTCCGCGGTCGCGGGAGGACGGCCGGGCGCTGTGCCGCCCGTGCTCAGCGGGCGAACGCAGGGGCTCCGGGGGCGGCGTGCCGTCCGACGAGCGGTGCGCGCCGCTCACGGGGCGACCTCCGCGGGGCGGCGCCAGATGGCGATCAGGAGCGCGCCCACGATGACCGCGCCGCCCGCGGCGAAGAGCGCGAACCGCGCCTCCGGGTGGGCGAGGCCGATGCTCGGCCAGCCCAGCAGCGGCACCACCGAGCTCTCGCGCCAGATCCGCTCGTCCGCGATCGTCACGATCCACGGGTCGGCCGACTCGTTGTTGTCGCCCTTGGTGGTGAGCGCCAGCTGGCCGGGCTCGCGGCCGCGGAGGGCCGCCGCCTCCTCCTCGGAGTAGACGAGGGTGACGCGGTGGATGACGCGGCGTCCCGGATCGTCCGGGTCGGTGAAGACGATCACGTCGCCGGCGCGGATCGCGGCCTGGTCGACGGGCAGGGTGACGGCGAGGGAGCCGACGGGCATCCCGGGCGCCATCGAGTTCGACAGCACCGGCACGAGCCGCACGAGACCGAGCGCGGAGAGGACGAAGACGGCGATGCCGGCGACGGCCACGATCGTGACCAGTCCACCGAGGAGAGCGCGGAGGGCCTTCACGCCTGCTCCCTCCGGTGACGACGGCGCGCAGCCGCGGCGAGCATGGCGCCCGAGCCGAGGGCGAGCATCCCGCCCAGGAGCGCAGCGCCGAGGTCGCGGCCGGTGACGGCCAACCCGCCGCCCGCCGCTCCCGGGAAGGAGCCGGGGCCGGGCGTCGCGGAGGGATCCTCCTCCGTCGTGCCCACGAGCACCCGCAGCGACGCCGCCGCGAGCTCGGTCCCGTTGCCGGCCGACTCCGGGAACAGGACGCGGACGCGCACGCCCACGGTGGCCCCGCGCTCGAGCGGACGCACGCCGTCGAGCCGGCCGAGCGTCGCCGCGGGCCCGGATCCGAGCGGCACAGCGTCGTCGGGGCAGAGGTAGCGCTCGACCGTGCGCTCCCCGTCGACGACCTCGGCGACCGTGAACGCCGAGTCGCAGAGCTCGACGGACAGCTGGAGGCCGTCGCGCGGGTCCTGCGCCAGCGTCCCTCCGTCGACCGCGAAGGCCACGGAGACCCCCTGCGGCGACAGGCCGGTGCTGGTCACCTCGACCGCCCACTCGGCGCGGTCGCCCGGAGCGAGGTCGGTGAGGGATCCGGGAGCCGAGAGCTCGCGCACGTCGAGCACGCCGACGGGCTCGGCGCTCGCCGCGGGCGCGAGGAGCACCGCCGCGAGGACGGCGACGAGCGCGCGGGCCTGAAACATGGGGACGACTCCGGGAGGAAAAGGGGGATGCCTCCGCCCCGCGCCGGTGGCGGCCGGGCAGGGCGGAGGCGGTGGGGGACGGTCTACTTCTGGATGCCGGCGCGCTGGATCGCGGCGGCGGTGAAGGTGACCGTGGCGGAGGCGTTCTCGTACGCGTTGTCGGCCGCGGTCGGCAGGACGAGCTCGATCAGCGTGTTCAGCGTCACATCACCGGCGTCCGAGGGGAAGGTCCCGGTCGCGGTGGGGGTGATGCCGAAGTTCGCCGGGGTGAAGTTCGCCGCGTTGGCGACTCCGCCGATGGTCGAGAGCTTGCCGGTGCCGGTGACGGTCTGCGTGCCCGCGCAGGTGTAGGGGCCGGCCTCCGCGGGAGCGGCGGCGGGGACCCAGGCGGTGGAGCAGGTCAGCAGGCGGTAGTCGAGGCCGTTCGCGCCGGTGACGAGGGACGCGCCCGTACGGCCCGGGTCGGTGGCGTCCGTGCCGATGACGTCGTTGGTGACGTCCTGGTGGAAGCGGACCGACGAGACGAGGTCGCCGTCGTTGGTCGCGTTCGGCAGCACGAGGCTGATCGGGCGCTGGACGGTGTCGCCGGGCGCGATGTTCGCGACGGTGAACGCTCCGGTCACCGAGATGTCGGTCTGGCCGGCGTCGACGTTGCCGACGGCGGTCCCGGAGTCGGTGAACACGGCGAAGGCGCCGGCGCCGGCGAGGGCTCCCGCGGCGAGGAGGACGCCGCCGGTGAGGGCGATCTTCTTCCAGGGGCTGCGACGGGTGGGTGCTGTGGTGGTCATGGCGACCGTTCCTTTCTGGTGGGTGGTGCCCGGTGCGGGCGTGGTCTCCCTCACGAGGACACGTGCAGGACGAGAGGGGTGTCGGCGGGGAGGCATCAGCAGCCTCCGGCGGTGGTGACGGCCGGCTGGGCGACGGCGGTCGAGGCGGCGGACGCGACTCCGAGCCAGCGCTGCAGGTCCGGGCGGACCCGCCACTGGTAGCTGCGGCCCTCGCCGACCCGGTCGTCGGTGAAGCTCGTCGCGGAGGCGGCGGGTGCCGCGATCACGGTCCAGGGGCCGGGCGTCGTCCCCGCGAGGCGGCGCTCGAGGGTCCAGCCGGTCGCTCCGGTGGCAGCCGACCAGCTCACGAGGGTGCTCGGCCGACCGGCCGTGCAGCTCGCGACGGGCGTGGCGACCACGGAGGAGCTGGTCCAGGCGCCGAGCCCGACCGCTCCGCTCGTGCTGCCGGTGCCGGAGAATCCGCGCCGGACGAGCGGAGCGGGATCGACCCAGACCGTGATCGTGCCGCCCGCTGTGAGCGCGCCGTCCGTGACCGTGTACGCGATCGTCGCGCTGCCGGTCCAGCCGTCGGTCGCGGGCGTGTAGGTGCACGTGGATCCGGAGCAGGAGAAGGTGCCGCGCAGCCCGGCCGGGACGCTCGTGCCGGCCAGGGCGAGGGTCGTGCCCGGGTCCTCGTCGGTGTCGTTCGCGAGCGGAGCGACGGTGACGGCGGGGCCGCCGGTGGTCGCGACCACGCGGTCGGGTCGGGCGACCGGCGCGCGGTTCAGCGCGGTGACGGTGACCGTGACCCGCACGTTCCAGGTGCCGAACTGGCCCGAGAGGGAGTAGTCGAAGACGTCGGTGCCGACGAAGGCGGCGATCGGGCGGTAGGTGCACTGGCCGCGGGTCGCTCCGCTCGCGACGCAGGAGACGGACCCCTGCACGGGAGTGGCGGGGGCGGGGGTCGCCGCGCCTCCGATCGCCTTCGGGGTCGCCGAGAGCTGCGCGCGCGAGAAGGTCGCTCCGGTCGCGGCGGGCCCGTCGTTCGCGAGCACGTCGATCACGACCGATCCGCCCTGCACGACCGTTGCGGCGTCGGCCACCGGATCGGGGATCACCGAGATGCTCACCGAGGCCGTGCGGGTGAAGGCCCCGCCGGTCGGGCCGGTCGCCGTCGCCGTGGCGGTGTTGGCGATCGTGCCGGCGGTGACGTCGGCGGCGGTGGTCGTGTAGGCGGCGGTCGCGGTGACGACCTGGCCGGGCAGCAGTCGTCCGGAAGTGCCCGGCCAGGAGTAGGTGAGAGCGGAGAGCCCGCTCTTGGGGTCGCTGATCGCGACCGCGGTGAGGGTGGTGGTGCCGGTGTTGGTCGCGCGGAAGGTGTAGGTCACCACGGTGCCGGCGGCGCTGATGAAGGCGGGGTTCGCGGTCTTGGTGAGCGCGAGGTCGTTCGTGCGGGTGATCGTCACCGTCCGCGAGGCGGTGGCCGTGACGGCGGCGCCGGTCGGAGGGGTGCCGGTCGCGGTGGCGGTGTTGAGGACCTGGCCCGCGTCGACGTCGGCCTGCGTGAGCGTGTACGACGCGGTCGCGGTGACCGTCTGGCCGATCTCGAGGCGCCCGGCGGTCCCCGGCCAGGAGTAGGCGAGCGCGGAGAGCCCGCTCTTGGGATCGGTGACCGTGACGGAGCTCAGCCCGGTGTTGCCCGTGTTGGTGGCGGTGAAGCTGTAGGAGACGGTCGAGCCCACGGCGGCCCCGGTCGGGATCGTGCCGTTCTTCGTCAGCGAGATCGAGGGCGCGTAGCGGATCGGCGTCGTGGCCGTGGAGGTCGCGGTGACCGTCACGGGCGAGGCGGCCAGCGTGCGCCCGCTGACCGTGGCGGTGTTGGTGACGACCGTGCCCTTGTCGATGTCGGTCTGCAGCACCGTGTACGGCGCCGAGGTGAAGGTCGCGCTCGCTCCGGGTGCGAGCTGAGTCGAGGCGGGCGTGATGCCGGTGACCTTCGGGTCGGCGACGGTGACCGTCTGCAGTGTGACGTTGCCGGAGTTGAGGGCGAGGAAGGAGTAGCGGATCTGCTCGCCCGCGTCGGCCTGGGCGTTGCCGTTCGTGTCGGTGAGCAGGGCGGTCTTGGTGAGGGTCAGAGCGGGAGCCGGGGTGGCGATGGGGGCGGTGACGGTGGCGGTCTTGCTGGTGACGGTCGTCGTCGTCTCGCCGGTCGCGGTCCGTGTGGCCGAGGCCGTCGCCGTGTTGACGAGGGAGCCGGCCACCGCCTCTGCGGCCGTGACCGTATGGGATCCCGTGCAGATCGTGGAGGCGAGCGGAGCGAGCGTCGTGGCCGCGCAGGTGATCGTCGCGACCTTCGGGTCGGTGACGACGATCCCGCTGAGGGACGCCTTGATCGAGCCGTTCGTCACGACGAACTGGTAGGGGATCGCAGCGCCCTCGGTGTAGGCGGAGGGCTGCGCGGTGGTGCGGTCGATCTGCTTGACGAGGGTGATGTCGTCGAGCGTGTTGATGGACGAGACGGAGACGTTCCGGATCAGGTGGGTGTCGAACGAACCTCCCGTGGAGGCGGTGAAGCCGAGCTTGTACGTGGACGGAGCTGCGGTCGGCATCGTGAACTGCATCACCTGCGCGAGTGAGGCGGCCGCCAGGCCTGCGGTGGAGCCGTAGTAGACCGTCACCACCGGCGTGGCCGCTGCCGACACCGTGATGCGGATGGTGCGTCCGTTCGACGCCGGCGGATTCGTCGGGTCCCCCAGGTTGACGGTCGGGCGCAGGGACTGCAGGGTTCCGGGCGACGCTCTCTGGATGAAGCAGTAGCCGGTCCTCCCGTCGCCGGGTCCGCGCGCGACGATCCGGTTGGCGAGCGCCCCGGGAGGAGCGGTGGGGCAGCCCGCTCCCAGCCCGTTCGCCGTGTTCGAGAAGTTCCCGTAGGCGTCCAGTCCGATCCCGAGGTAGCCGCCGCTGACACCGTCGCTGGTCGAGGACTGCCCGTATCCGAGAGAGGCGCCGGAGGCTCCCGCCGCGGTGAGGCTGCGGGAGCCGTCCGTCAGGAAGAACCCGATCCCGTCACCGCCGGTGACGTCGAGCGTGCCCTGGTACTGGTACTGGTCGAACTGCACATCGAGTCCGCCGGTGGCCGGGATCGGCCGGTTGAAGACCGCGCCTCCCTTCGAGGATCCGCGGCTGTCCGTCAGCTGCAGGAAGCCCGGATCCGTCGAGGTCGCCGGCGCCGCGTTCTTCGGGGTCACGCACGTGCCCAGCCGGGAGCTGCCGGTCGGCGGAGTCGCGGTCGCCCGGGTGAGGCACGCGGCGTCGAGCGGCTGCCACGCCGGGTCCGCGACGCTGGTGCCGCCGAAGCCCTCTTGAAGGAGGACCGTGGCCGCCGCGGCCCTCGACGCGGGCAGGACCACGAGGACGGCGGCGACCAGGAGCAGCACCAGGCCGAGAGCGATCGAGCGGTCGTGGCTCGGTCGGGCATGCGCGTTCGACACGGATCGACCTCCCCCCGGGGCGCCTCGCCGGGCTTTCCGGATGGAGCGGGATCACGATAGGTCGCGGCTCGGAGTCGCCCTGTCCCCCTGAGACGGGACGTGGGCGGCGGACGACGGACCCTCGATCCGGTCGGCACTCAGAGGGGGGAGAGCAGGCGCTGAACCAGCGATCAGGTCGCGCTCAGATAACGCGACCCATCCGGTGGTCTCCCGCGAGAGTGTTGACGTGCGCATGGCCCTCGCGCCGGGCGCAACGCGGCCTGGATCCGTGCCGGCCCCGTGCCGCCCCGGTGTCCCGCCACCGGGACGATGCGGTTCCGCTCCCGTGGCGGGCATCTCCAGAGCAGTGGCGCGAGATAGCGCTCTCACCAGGACCTTCTCGCGTCCCTCCGCCGCTCGATGCGAGGTGGGAGCGCCGCCGCGGGTGTCCCTGAAGCGGGTCTGGCGGTCGCGCGGCGGACGCGGGAGGATGCACTCGCGCCTGCCCGCCCGCACGGTCCCCCGAAGGACCGCACAGCGCCCCCTCCACGGTGGTCCGATCCGGACCGCAGCACCCCCCTCACTCCTTCCGGTCAGGCTCCGCCGACCGAGCAGCCCTCTCCACATCGGGATCCCATGTCCTCTCCTGCGCGCCACAGCCGCCGTCTCGTCCTCACCGGAGCCGCCCTCGGCGTCGGATCCGCCTTCGCCTACGCGATGACCGCGTCCGCGGCGCCCGACTACAGCGTGATCCCGCCGCTGCCCAACGAGCTCGGCCGCAGCGACACGGCGATCTCGCGCGTGGGGAAGAAGCCGTACCAGATCATCGACGTGATGATCGGCACCGACCGCGCGCGGCTCTTCGTCCCGCACACCGCGGTCCCCTCGCAGCGGATCGGCCGGGTCGTCTACTGGTACTACCACGCCAACGGGAGCACCTACGCGGCCCTGTCCGGCGCCTACCAGTACAGCGCCGACCAGGCCGTCGACAAGGGCGTCATCTCGATCTGCCCGAACTACGGCGGCAGCATCTACACGAACAGGCGGGCCGTCGCCATGCAGGTGGACGCGGTCGCCTGGTTCCAGAAGACGTGGCGGATCGGCGCGAGCTTCCTCCGCTCGAACTCCGGCGGTGGCGCACTGCTCTGCTGGGCGTACGGCAACAAGCTGGTCCCCGAGATCCGCGGCGCGTACCACGCGGCCGGCGTCTACGACATGGCCGACATGGCCCGCCGCGACCCGGAGCGGGTTCTGCCGGACTACGACAACGACCCCTCGACGATCCCGGCGACCGACCCCGCGCTGCTGCCGCAGGCCTCGTGGGCGGGGGCGCGGATCCGCACGACCGGCTCGACCGAGGACGTCCTCGTCCCCATCGCCGTCCACGGAGGGGCGTGGGTCGCGCTCGCGAAGCCCGTGGCGAAGGAGGCCGTGGTCCTCTACACGCCGACCGACGGCGCTCCGAACGGCCACAACGTGCCGAGCCTGACGAACAAGGACATGCTCGACACGTTCGACCGCTGGCTCGCGGAGCAGCCGGTCGTTCCGCTGCCCGACGAGCCCGCCTCGTCGATCCCCGGCGAGGGCACCTACCAGAACTACTCGCCGCTCATCACGACCGCGGGCACCTGGAGCACGATCTCCTCCTCCGCCGACAGCGGTGGGAGCATCAGCTACTCCAGCTCGGCCGGAGCGTCCGCGAGCTTCCGCTTCTCGGGCACGGGCGTCAGCTGGGTGAGCCGGATGACGGCGACCTCCGGCATCAACGAGGTGCTGCTCGACGGCGTCCTCGTCGCCACCGTCGACCGCTACAGCCCCACGACCCGCTCGGGTCAGACGGTGTGGACGAGCGGGCCGATCTCCGCCGGCACCCACACGGTCACGATCCGCCGGGGGACGACGCGCAACCCGGCGTCCACCGGATCCACGCTGATCCTGGACGCCTTCGTCGTGACCGCGGGGACCGTCTCCACGTCGACCCCCACCCCCACCGCGACGGCGTCTCCGACCAGCACGCCGACGCCGACGGACACGCCGACCCCCACCGACACGCCCACTCCGACCGAGACCCCGACGGCCACGTCCACGCCCACCCCGACCTCGACGCTGCCGGCGGCGGGGACGTACCAGAACGGAGCCGCCGTCATCGCGACGGTCGGCACCTGGGCGACGCTCTCGAGCACCGCCGACAGCGGCGGCAGCATCTCGTACTCCAGCACCTCCACGGCCTCGGCGACCCTCCGCTTCCGGGGCACGAAGGTCAGCTGGGTGAGCCGGATCACCCCGACCTCCGGCATCAACGAGGTCCTGATCGACGGCGTGCTCGTCGCCTCCGTCGACCGCTACAGCGCCACGAACCGCTCGGCCCGCACGGTGTTCACCAGCAGCACCCTCAGCGCCGGCGAGCACACCATCACCATCCGCCGCGGCAGCAAGCGCAACGCCGCCTCCACGGGCAACTCGCTGATCCTGGACGCCTTCGTCGTCGTGTGAGCCGCTCGGGCACCCGAGCCGCCCGCGTGATTCCGGATAGAGGACGCTGGCGGGCTCGGGTGGTCGGGTGTGCGGGGGCTCGTGGAGGGGGCCCTTGTCGCTGAGGCGCTCGCTCGGCGCGCACCGCGTCGAGTCGCCCGAGGATGCAGCTGTTTCAGCGTTCTCGGAACCGTCTCGGGCACCTCAACGGGCCTCGCGAGAGGAGCCCGTGCGAGCATGCGGGGATGAGAACGCTGATCCTCGGAGGCACGGGCTGGCTCGGCGGGCACCTCGCGGCGGAGGCGCTGCGGCGCGGCCACGACGTGACCTGCCTCGTGCGCGGGACGGCCGTGCCCGCGGGGGCGTCCCTCGTCCGGGCCGACCGCGACCGCGACGACGCCCTCGAGGCCGTGGCTGCGGCATCGTGGGACGCGGTGATCGACGTCTCCTCGACCCCGCAGCACGTCCGCCGATCCGTCCGCGACCTGCGCTGCAGCGCCTACGTCCTCGTCTCGACCACGAGCGTCTACGCCGAGAACGCGGTCGTCGGAGCGGACGAGGACGCCGAGCTTCTCGCTCCCTCCGACGACCCCACCTCGTACGGCGCCGCGAAGGCCGCCTGCGAGCAGGCCGTGCTGGCCGGATCCGCGCCGTCCCTGATCGCGCGCGCCGGCCTGATCGGCGGCCCCGGCGACCCGACGAGCCGCTCCTCCTACTGGCGGGCAACAACTTCCCCGACGCGGGGTCGCTGACGTTATGAGCATCTACCCGCCGGAGCGTGATGTGCTGGAGGCGGCGCAGTGGGAGCGTTTCACCGCGGGCGACGCCGTGCCGGTGCGTTGTTGGCCCGAGCACTGCGTCACTGCCAGACGGTCGTCCTACTCCCACTCACTAACGTTCGAACCTCCACTGCTGCGCCACGGATCAAGGATCACCCGGACCGCTCCAGAGATGCCCGAACCTGCCAACAAACACCACTTTCGCTGTCCTCTAGGCTGCGAACCATGGGATTCTCAGTGCGCCTAGTACCCGGCGTCCGGGTGCGCGTGTCGAGCCGCGGGGTGAGGACAAGCCTCGGTCCGCGCGCCGCGCGGCTCCACCTGGGCGCAGGGGCACCGGGGTTCTCCACCGGTATCGGACCGGTGACGTACTCCACCAGCCTCGGCGTTGCTCGTCGCACCTCCAGCGGCTCGGTCACCCGGGCCGTAGAAGCCGCAAGCAGAGCAGAAGCAGCAGAACAGCTCATCGAGGTCTACAAGCGCATCGACAACCTGCACCGGCAGGAATTCCCACCAGCGACGAGGCCGCTGGCTCCACCGCTGGAAGAGATCAACGAGGTAGAAATCTGGAATCTCCACCGAGCGGCACATCTTCAGGGTGTTAGCTGGTTCGCCCGCGACCATCGGCGCCAGGCTCTTGCAAACGCAGAGGCGGATGCTCGGCAGGAGATTGACTGGCACCGATGGCAGCTGGCGACACAACAGGAAGATGCGCAAGCTGTTCTCGACAGGGAGTGGCAATCACTTGTCGACAACCAGCCGGAAGTCGTAATGTCGGCACTGGCCGCCGCTTTTGAGGACAACGACGCCGCCGCTGCTCCTCTGAGTGTCTCTGGCGGTGAAGCAACACTGGTCGTAATCGTGCCTGCTGCCGACGCGATGCCGCAGAGAAAGCCCGACCTTACGCCCACGGGACGACTTACAATCAAGACTCTGCCAAAAAAGGAAGCGGCGGACTGGCATAAGCACGCGGTAGCTGGATGTGTTCTTGTGACCGCTCGTGAGGCGTTTGCAGTTGCGCCCGGTTTGCGCTCGGTCCGATTCGTTGCCGTTGCGGTTGCTGATTCCGATTCTTACGGAAATCATATTCCACATGTACTGGTCGCGGCGAAAATAAATCGCGCCGCGGTCGATGGAGTTCAATGGGCAACGACGGATTCGATACAGGTGCTGAACGACACCTGCACGGACTTGCATGTTCGACAGGTCGGAGTGACGAAGGCGTTCATGCCGCTCGACTTGTCGGATGAGCCCGAACTTGCAGAGCTGCTGGAAGCAATACGTTACGACGACCTCGTCGATTAGCCCGATCGAAGGGCACCCCCGGTGACGCGTGTTTCGCTAAGCATGCCCCATGAACTAAGGAAAGAATATGTCCTCTCAGCCTCCGCCGCGGCCGCCAATCATCAGGTACGTTAGAGATGCTGGCACCGGCGATAAGTCGTTCCTGGTGACGTGGCTGTTCGCACTGCTCCTTGGCTGGTTCGGCGTCGACCGCTTCTACCTCGGCAAAACGGGAACCGCAATCCTGAAGTTGCTGACTTTCGGCGGCTTTGGGATATGGGTGCTCGTGGACCTAATTCTCGTGCTTGCTGGCGCTATGCGGGACAAGCGGGGTCTGCGCCTCCAAGGCTACGAGCGCCACAAGAAAATTGCTCTAATCGTCAGTGCGCTCGTCGTGCTCGTCGGTGTCTTCGCGAACGCCACAGGGGGCACAATTCAGGGCCGAGACGCAAGTGATGCCGGTCAAGTACCTGCAGTTTCGTCCGCTGCTCCTGACTCCCCTACCGCAAGTCCGACACCGGCCTCCACTATCCCGGCAACGCCAGTCTCATCTCCTAGCGCAACCTTTGCCCCCGAATATTGGCCGCAGGAGGGTGAGGTTCGCGTTCCAATGTTCGTCGGTATGAGACTTAGCGAGGCTGAAAAGCTGGCAAATCGACTCCGGCTTGAGATCAACGCTGAGGACAAGCTCAACGAGCGGAGCATTTGGCGTAAATCTAACTGGACCGTCGTTTCCCAAGACATTTCACCTGGAACTAGTAAAAGCGAAGGTACTATCGTCAGCGTCAGGGCGTTGAAGAATGATGAAGCAGCCAGTGACGTGCAGGAAATGCTTGCAGCTGACCTTCACGCTGAAGAACGTATTTTCTCAGGGAAGATCACTGGACGCCCAGAGGCCGGTGACCTTTCCACGTTGAGGGTAGACGGGGCCACCGTGACCCTGGATCTCATCGAACCGGTTGCTCAAGCCTGTCAGCCCACTCAGAACGGTGTCGAACAAGCTCGGCAGGAAATGGAAATGGCTCTCCCGATCGGGCAGGAAGTACTGGTTGTCATGAGCGAGCCGCACAGGACTGAAGGGTTCATTCATCGGCTCGACGGCGGCAATGGTGCGGCCAGTGTCGCACCGCCGGGTGGATCGATAAACGAAGAACTAGTCAGAACAGGCTGGTGGCGCCCAAGTGCCTCGAGCATGGAGGGGGGCGTGGGCAAGAATGGTGTAGGCGATGACACTGTGGCTTACATCGATTATGCGCCGCGAGCGTCCATAGCCGATGGAGCCCGACCGTACGCGCGACTCATAGCGCAAGCAGGCAACTCCGTGGCCGCCAATTACATCGGCACTGTAGGAGAATGTCGTCGTGCGCTCGAGATCGAGGTGGCACAGGAAATTGACGCCTGGCGCGAACGAGAAGCGGAATTTGACAGGCGAGCGGCGGAAGCAGAAGAGGAGCGTGAGAACAACTATCGATATTGCCGAGACGGTGATGGTGATGGGTTCTGTAACGAAGGTTGATCGGTCGGTAACGGTGCCGTCGCTGTCAAGAGTCGCGAGGGCCAGGGGCGGCACGAGGTCCGACTGAGAGTACGTGACAGTAGTGTTGCGGTACTTCCTAATGATGTCGTGAACAGGTTGCAGTTCCTTCGGCACGCCGGGGAAGCCGGGCATTTCGTTCAAGCGGGGTCGAACGTCGGGTGCCATGAAGGGCCGGATGTAAGCGGCGGCCGCATGGAGGCGACAGCCCTTCCGCAGCGAACCGGACCTCGACCGGTATGGCACGATCAACCCATGCCCGGCTCACTGCACGCCTATGTCGTCGAAGGAACCCGTCTCCGAGTGGATGTGGTCTCGGATCAGGGGGCGACTCTCTCCCTTGCGGGGGAATTCACCGATCTTGAGCCGGTGACGGAGAGCGGTGGCGTTCTCGAGAGCAATCCTGCACTGCGCAGCAACATGTGGGCGTACGCCAAGACCTGGTACCGCGCCCGGATGACGTCCAATGCCGAGGCTCTCGCGCATTCGGATCCGGCCGAGCAGAAGGCAGCTCTCCAGCAGGTGGAGCAGGAGCGGCGGACCGCACAGAAAGTGGCCGAGACGTACGCGAAGACGGCGCAGTGGATCGCGGACGTCGCAGACGACGTCTCGCTGCTGGACGTCCAGCACGGATGGTGCTCGTCGTGCTTCTTCAACACCGAGCACCGGAAGTCGAACCGTCCCGCGGGGCAGCTTCCCGTCTACGTCTGCCAGGGCTGCGGATCCGCGACGCTCCCGTGCGTGGCTGTGGGCTGCGGCAACATGGCGGTGCGCGAGCGCGGCGCTCTGCGCGTCCCCCAGTTCTGCGCCGAGCACAAGCACGAGATCCCGGGCTTCGAGAAGGCCCAGGGGACCTTCGGCGAGCTGCACGACTACGAGGCCTTCCTCGAGTACGAGAAGCCCGACCTCGACGCGACCTCCAAGATCATCGTGGGCGGAATCGCTGTCCTCGCGATGGCGGCGCCGGTCGCTCTCCTCGCCGCTCCCGCCATCGGCGGCGCGATCGGCTCGCTCGGCGTCTTCGGCGGATTCACCGGCGCAGCGGCGAGCTCACACGGACTCGCGCTGCTCGGCGGCGGCACCCTCGCAGCGGGCGGGCTCGGCATGGCCGGCGGCACGGCGGTCGTGACGGCCGTCGGAGCGGCGGTGGGAGGTGTCCTCGGGGCATCGGTCGCGAACGCCTACCTGAGCGAGGACAAGTCGTTCCAGATCGAGCTGCTCCGTCCGGGAACGGGCGGCGTCCCCGTGGTCGTCGCTAACGGGTTCCTCACCGACGGTGAGGGAGACCGATGGGGCAAGTGGAAATCGATCGTCGACTCCCGCTACCCGGACTCGCCCGTCTACCGCGTCCGATGGGGGTCGAAGGAGTTGCGGGATCTGACGGATCTCGCCCTGGGCGCAGCAGGCAAGGGCGTCGCCATGGGGCTGCTCAGAGGAGCGGCGGCGCTCGGGCACAAGGCGGGGGCGAAGCTTCTCGGAGGCGTCGCCGGGCCGGCGATGATCGCCTCGGACCTCGCGAGGAACCCCTGGCACGTCGCGAAGAACCGCGCCGACAAGACCGGCGTGATCATCGGTGATCTCCTTGCACGCACGAACGCGAAGTCGTACGTGCTCATCGGTCACAGTCTGGGAGCGAGGGCGATGGTCGTCGCCGCGCAGTCCATGGGCACGAAGCCCGGAGGGCCGCGGATCCAGGCCGCACATCTCCTCGGCACCGCGATCGGAGCGAAGAGCAACTGGGACTCGTTGACCGCCTCGGTCGACGAAGCGGTCTACGGCTACCACTCCCGCAACGACGCGATCCTCAAGTTCGTCTACCGGACGGCTCAGGCCGGTGAGACGGCAGCTGGTCTGGTGGGCTTCATCCCAGCGTCCAGCAAGCTGCAGAACATCGACGTCTCGGATCGTGTCCAGACGCACTTCGAGTATCAGGACAACGTCGAGCTCCACGACGCCGTCTGAGCGGTGCCGGGCGGGAGGTCGGTGACCTCTCGCCCGCGATCAGTCGATCCGCTGGTCCTTCGTCCATCCGCGCAGGACTCGCCGATGACCGCCGGCTCGGCCGTTCGGCCCTCGAGGGACGAGCGCTGTCCGAGCTAGCGCCCCTCCCCACCAAGCCGCTCACTCATCCCCGCGACTTCCTGCCACGCCCCGGTCGCCCGTTCCCCCGCCGTCGCCTCCCGGAGCAGCCCGGTCAACCGCTCCCGCAGCCGCAGCTCTGCGGCCGTCATCGCGCTCTCGTGCCCCCGCGCGAGGAGGTACGAGTGGGCGTCCGTCGCGAAAGCCGCCAGGGCGTCGAGGAAGATCTCGAGGAGGCGTGCGGCCTCGCCGACGCGGGACGGATCGCGGGGCACCGGCAGCATCGGCACGAGCCGCAGCCTCCCCTGCCAGAGGCGCTCGTCGAGCGGATCCGCGAAGAGGGTGAGGGCGGTCGCGAGCGTTCCCGAGGCGGAGGAGGGGAACGCGCGGCGGACGTCGTGGACGATCTCGTGGAAGTGGTCGTCGGTGAGGCCGAAGCCGACGAAGAGCAGGTGCCGGGTCGCGAGGGTGGCCTTCACGATCGAGGAGAGGGCGCGGCGGGAGGAGTCGAAGCCGAGGTAGTCGTCGCGGGTGAGGACGATCGAGGACGGGTCGTCGACGGTGCCGTGGAGCTTGAGCAGCCAGCGCCCGTGGTCGCCCTCGTGGTCGCCGGGGATGACGGCGCGGGGGACGCCCGCGTCCTCGGACGCCGTCTCGAAGAGGCGGTCGTAGTTGAGCGTGATGGCCTGCTCGGAGTCGATCGCGGTGAGGAGCGCCGGCGCGAGACCGTACCGCTCGAGGGAGCCGATCTCACGGGCGACGGCCTCGGCGAACCGTCCGGGCTTCTCCTCGTCGAAGAGCGTCGCGAGGTAGGACGCCTGGTCGAGCACGTTCTTCCCGCTGAGGACCGCGGACGTCTCGGAGTCGAGTCCGATCTCGCGGCCGAGCTCCTCGAGCAGTCCGTCCCAGGAGGGGCCGCCGGCGCTGACGCTGGTCCCGGCGCCGAGGAAGGGCACGAGCCGGCGGCGACGGGCGCGCTCGGCGAGGCTCTGCGCCTCCTCGAGGGCCGGAGCCTCCAGCTCGGGCCAGGACGTCGCGGGATCGAGTCGTCGCCTGGACTGGGCAAAGGCGTGGACGTCGGCGCGGAGGGTGACGATCGCGATGTCGACCTGGAACGCCTCGGCGGCTTCCCGCAGCACGCGGAGCTGCTGGGCGAGCACGGCGTCGCGGAGGGTCCCTGATCCGCCGCCCGCCGTCGCGAAGAGCGGCACGGCCAGGAGCGGCAGCGGCCGCCCGGTGCGCCGATCCCTCGTCGCCGTCCGCGCGGCGACCTCGACGAAGGCCCGGAGGCGGCGGGCGATGTCGGCGAGTCCTTCGCTGTCCTCGGCGTCGCGCACGGCGTGATCGGGGACGGCGGTGAGGACGGGAGTGGGCTCGCCGTCGCGCGGCGCGAGCGGCAGTGCCGCCTGTCGGCCGTCCGAGAACTCCGGAGTCAGCGCGGCGCGTGCGCGATCCTCCAGCTGCGGGACCCCGCGCCAGAAGTCGGTGAACGAGAGGAAGCGGTCCGTCGGCAGGAGCCACGCGTCGCAGGCGAAGTGGAGGAGGCTCCCGCGGGTGACGAAGAGATGAGGTCGAGGCACGGCCTCTTCCTATCAGCATCGCTGAGTCGCTCGGGGGGGGGGCTCGTTCTCCGCGTCGAGAACGAGCCTTCCCGGGCGACTCGGTGCAGAGGGCTGGGAGTCACGCGAGCATCCGATGCCGACGTGACACCGGCCTCAGCGCCCGAGCACTCCCGCGTACACCGCGAGGTACTCGTCGACCATCCGGTCCACGGCGAAGCGGCGGCGCGCGGTCGCCCGCACGGCCGCGCGGTCGAGGAGTCCGACCCGCTCGACCGCGGCGACCGCCTCCTCCCGTGACGACACCGCGTACCCGGTGACGCCCTCGTCGATGATCTCGGCCATGGATCCGCGGCGGTACGCGATCACCGGCGTCCCGCACGCCATCGCCTCGACGACGGAGAGGCCGAACGGCTCGTCGAAGCCGATCGGATGCAGGAGCGCGAGCGCTCCGCCGAGCACGAGGGCGCGCTCCTCCGGCCCGACCGAGCCGCGGTAGACGACGCGCGTCCCGTCGACGAGCGGCTCGACCTCCTCGCGCCAGTAGCGCTCGTCCTGCACGATGCCGCAGATGAGGAGTCGGCGTCCGGCCGCGGCGGCGATCCGGACCGCCTCCGCCATGCCCTTGTCGGGGTGGATCCGGCCGAGGATCACGAGGTCCTCGCCTCCGGATCCGGCGGGGAAGCCGTCCACGTCGATCCCGTGGTGCACCGTCGCCGCGTAGTCGAGCTCGGGGGAGCGGTCGCTGTCCGAGATCGACACCAGGTGCGCGGTGCGCGGGTGCCGCAGCGCCTCGCGGTAGGCGGGCAGGATCTCGGGCCCCGAGAAGCCGTGCACCGTCGTCACGAGTGGCACGGGCCACTGCGCCGCGAGGGCGAGCGGCAGCCAGTCGAGGTGGTTGTGCACCAGGTCGAACTCGCCGGCGCGGTCGAGGGCCGCCGCGATGTGCAGCGCCTCCCAGACGCGGCCGTCGCGGCCCGACTCGGCGTAGCCCGTCGGAGCGACCGACTCGAGCGCGGCCGTCGTCACGGAGTCGCCGGTCGCGAAGAGCGTCACGTCGACTCCGCGGCGGACCAGCCCCTCGGTCAGGAGGCTCGCGACCTGCTCCCACGGCCCGTAGTGGCGCGGCGGCGTGCGCCACGCGATCGGCGCGAGCATCGCGATCCGCAGCCCGGCCGCCGGGTCCCCGGGTCCTGCGGTCATCGGGCGGCGACGGCCGCGGGGGCCGCCGGGACGCTCGGCCGCGTCGGCTGCAGGCCGGCCCGTCGCACCACGAGCGAGGTGTGCAGGGCGGCGATCGTCGACTCCGCGCCCCGGTTCTCGTTGCGCCCCTGAGGCTCCAGCCCGTCGTACCCGGCGCCGGAGAGCGGATCGACCATCACGGTCGCGGAGTCGTTGACCCCGTGGAACCAGGCCCAGCAGGAGGCGAGGCCCTCGCGCCAGAGCGGATCCTCGTCGAGCGTCAGGGCGCGGGCGCACGCGGCGGCGATGGCGGCGACCTCGATCGGCTGCTGGTCGAAGAGCACTCCGAGCTCGTCGGGCCCGCGGCCGGCCACGCCCGTCACCGAGAGGCGGCCGTCGCGCGATTCGAGGCCCAGCAGGAAGGCGAGAGCGGCGAACCCGCGCGCGAGCAGCGGCGGATCCTGCAGCGCCTCGCCGGCCGCCAGGAGCGCCTCGGGGACGCAGCCGTTGGCGTAGCGCAGGCGCGCCTCCGGCCAGGGCCAGGCCTGATCCGTGCAGGAGAGGAGCATCGGCGCGGCGTCGTGCAGCAGCTGGACCGCGACCAGCGAGTGCGGGCGGACGGCGACGACCTCGACCGCGCCGAGCACCGCGAACGTCATGGCGCGCAGGTCCGGCGAGCGCTCCTCCGCGAGGTGGAGGAAGAGCCGCATCGCGCTGCGGCGGGTCAGCGGCAGCTCGGCGTGCGCGGCCACCACCCCGGCCGCCCAGACGCTGCGGCCCCACCAGTCGCCGAGCGAGGAGGCGTCGGCCCACTCGCCGTCGGGCGACAGCCGGTTGTGCACGGTGCCGTCCGGCTCGGCGGCCGCCTCGAGGAAGCGGAGGTACTGCTCCGTGAGGCGTCGGGTCCGGAACGTCTGCTCCGGCTCCTGCGCCACCACGATCAGGGCGCGCGAGACGTCGTCGACGCAGTAGCCGTGCTCGGGACGGGGCGCGTCGAGCAGCGCGTGCTCGTGCAGCCCGCGCTCGTCGGTGAGGGCGTCGAGGTGCTCGTAGGGGAGTGCCGTCGCGAGGGCGGGCCCCGCGGTCACGCCGCGTGCTCGATGCGGAGGCGCTCGACGAGATCGAGGTAGAGGCCGGCGGCCGCGGGCCAGGAGAGGGCGGCCGGAGCGGCTGCGGGGGCGGAGCCGGCGAGCACCTCGCGCAGCGCAGCGGCCATCGCGGCGGGGTCCTCGTGCGCGACCGTGCGGCCGCGGCCGTTCCCGAGCAGCTCGAGAGCGTGGGGTAACTCCGTCGCGACGATCCGTCGTCCGGCGGCCAGCGCCTCCACGAGCACGCCCGAGGTGACCTGGTTGCGGGAGTCGTAGGGCAGCAGGACGGCGTCGGCCTCGGCGACCGCCGCCGCGAGCTGGGAGGGATCGAGGTAGCGGCCGTCGAGCACGACCCGGTCCTCGAGCCGCAGCTCGGCGATCAGGTCGGCCAGCGACTCCCGGTAGGCCTCGCCGGCGTGCGCGACGACCTTGGGGTGCGTCTGCCCGTAGACGGTGTAATGGGCGGAGACGCCGGCGTCGCGCAGGTCGGCCATTGCGCGGATCCCCCACTCGATGCCCTTGCCCGGGCCGATCAGGCCCCAGGTGATGATCTGCGGATCCGCGGCGGCGGCGGGGCGGGCGGCCGCGTTCCAGACGGGGACGCCGTGCGCGATGACGACGACGCGCGAGGCGTCCACGTCGTACCGGCGCTCGAGGATCTCGGCCGCGACGGCCGTCATCACCACGACCGCGTCGGCGAGGGAGGCGACCCGCTCCAGCACGAGGCGCTGCGAGGGGGTCGGCGTCTCCAGCACCGTGTGCAGGACCACGATCACGGGCACGGCGAGCCGCTCCATCAGCGCGATCACCTCGTCGCCGTCGGGTCCGCCGTAGATGCCGTACTCGTGCTGGATGATCGCGACGTCGCAGGAGTCGAGCTCGGCGGCCGCGCGCGCGGTGCTCGCCGGGTCGCCCGCGACGAGCTCGGCCACGACGCTCGTGCCGGGTGTCGATCCGGGCACGGCGAGCTCGTCCATCACGCGGACGGTGCGGATGCCGGCGCCGTGGTCGTCGGCCAGTGCTCCGCCGAGGGCCTCGGTGAAGGTCGCGAGCCCGCACCGCGTGGGCGGGAAGGTCGACAGCAGTCCTACGGTGGTGCCGGATCGCCGGTGCGCGAGGGGGAAGGGGGACTCCATGCTGACTCCAGCCGCGGGGAGGCGGAGCCTTCCCTGGGAGGGCGGTCCGCGAACGGGCGAGACGACTGCCGGGCGGCACCCCTCGCGGGATCCCTGTCGGATCCGGTCCACGGCCGGAGGACCGGGCATGAGTAGCGTCACCCTAGTGGGGGTGGATGACGATCCGGGGTCGCCCGCGGCGCGGCTTCGCCCGCCGGCCATCGGGGCGCGGGATTCGGCGGTCGGGGGCGGCGGCCTCGATGACGGCCACCAGGAATACGGCCGCGGCGGCGTCGACGTCGACGCAGCGGCGGGTCAGGAGGCCGGCGTCGCGAGTGGCGTCCTCGCGACCGCGCGCGGCGGGGAGGGCCTACTCGAGGAGGAAGGCGCGCCCGTTGATCAGCAGCGTGTCGCCGTCGGTCGCGGCGAGAACGCCGAACTCGTCGACGGAGCGGGTGGAGTCCCCGGCGGTGTCCGAGGTCGCGGCCACAGCGGGAGTGGCTGCGGCGGCGGTGAGGAGGAGCCCGCAGGCGAGTGCGGTGATCACGGTCGTGCGGTTCATCGGCGTCGTCCTTGGCGTCGTGGTGGGCCGCTTCTCGTGGAGGCGGCGGGAACTGGTTCCGAGCCTAGGGCGCCGAGCCCGTCAACGCCCTGGATCGTTCCTTGGGTTCAGCTATGAAGTACCGTGCAGCCATGCCCTGGGGACGCCTCTACTTCGCCGTGCAGGCGCTCGGCGGAGCGGCCTGGTGGGTCGCCGTGGCGCTCGTCCCCGCCGTGCGGACCGCGACGCTCGGCAGCCTCGATCCCGTCCCTGTCGCGGCTCTCGACCTCCCGCTGTTCGGCGGCGCCTCCGCTCTGGCCGCGGCCGGGATCCGCTGGGCGGCCGTCACCGCGACGGCCTGGACGCTCCTCGTCGCGGTCGCCCTGGCCGTCTGGGCCACCCTGACGGGGGAGGCGGGCTGGGGCGTCGTCGCGATGCTCGCCGCGGCGGGCGGCTCCGTCGTCGCGGCGTGCCTGCTCCTGCTCGGCCGGGTGCCCACGCGCTGGATCGCCTCCGGTCCCTTCACCTTCCGCGTCGCGACCGCCGGCCGCCGGCCCGGTTCGCACCTCGCCGCGACCCTGGGGCAGATCGTGGTGTTCTGGGGAGGCGCGCTGGTCGTCATCCCGCTGGTGATCGCTGGGCTAGAGTCGCGCTGGGGCGTGGGCCTCGGAGCGGCGCCGCCCGCGGTCGTCAGCGTCGGCGTCCTGCTGCTGATCGCGGCGAGCGCGCTCGGGATCTGGTCGGGGCTCACGATGTCGCTCCTCGGCGACGGCACGCCGCTGCCGATCGCGATGACCAACCGGCTGGTGATCGCCGGCCCCTACCGCTGGGTCCGCAACCCGATGGCGGTCGCCGGCATCGTGCAGGGAGCGGCGGTCGGGCTGCTGCTCTCGTCGTGGCTGGTCGTGCTGTACGCGCTCCTCGGCGCCGTCGTCTGGAACCGGGCCGTGCGCCCGCTGGAGGAGGCGGACCTCGCCGCCCGCTTCGGCGCCGACTTCGAGCGCTACCGCTCGCGCGTCCGCTGCTGGGTGCCCCGCCGCCCGGAGCCGCTGCCGCGCCGGGGGTAGCCGCTGCCGCGACGCGGTCGTCGAGCGTTCCGCCCCCCGCCGGGACGCCGCCGCCAGGACGGCGACTCGTCGACGAGCGCTGTGTCTCGAGGCGCGGTCCGCTCCTCCGCCCCCACAACGCGCCTCTCGCGACGGCGACGCGCCTCGCCCGCCGACCCCGTCACTCCGCGGTGCGCCCGCGCCCCACCATCGCGGCGACCAGCCCCGCCGACACCGCGGCCAGCGCGACCAGCACCCCGCCCACGCCGAGCGTCCCCGCCACGAGCGGAGTCGCGAGCGCCAGCGCGACACCAGGGAGCGCCAGGCGCGCGGGCATCGGCTGGTGCTCGCCGAGCGGCGCGTGCACCGCCCACAGGGTCAGGACGAAGACCGCGACCGGCACCGCGACGGCCGCGCCGATCACCGTGTCGGACGCCTCGAGGTGGCCCGCGGTCGCAGCGACGGCCGCCTCCAGCCCGGATCCCAGCGCCGCGAGGGCCGCGAACGCCGCGAAGTGCGCGTAGCCCCAGCGGTAGGAGAGGCCGCGCCGCCGCTCCAGCAGCTCGCCGGAGGGATGCGAGAACGACAGCCACCAAAGCGCGAACACGATCACCAGCCCGCAGGCCGCGACCAGCACGAGCGAGGTGCTGACGCCCGCCTCCGTCACCGCCCGCTGCACGCCCATCACCGCCGCGAGGACGCCCTCGCCGAGCAGGATGATCGTGAACAGCCCGTACCGCTCGGCGACGTGGTGCGGATGCCAGTTCGCGTCGCCCGCCCGCTGCGCCCAGAGGGGCACGGCCAGCTCGCAGACGACCAGGAGCAGGAAGCTCACCACCCCGACCTCCTCGGGCAGGAGCAGCCGCAGCAGCCAGCCGACCTGCACGATCGAGAAGCCGACGGCGTTGCGCACGGCGGAGGTGCGGTGCTCCGGAGTGGACACGGCGACGCGGATCCACTGGCTCACCAGCGCGAACCGCATGATCGCGTAGCCGATGGTGATCGCCCGGTAGTCGCCCTCCTCGAAGCCGGCCGGCACTCCCGCCGCGAGCACCAGGACGCCGCCCTTCTGGGCGAGGGTCAGCAGCCGGTAGGGCACGTCGTCGGTGTCGTACCCGGAGGCGAACCAGGTGAAGTTCATCCATGCCCACCAGATCGCGAAGAACACCATGCCGAAGGGGAGGAGCCCTTCGGCGAGGTGCCCCTCCTCGGTGGCGTGGGCGAGCTGCTGGGCGATCTGCGCGATCGCGACGACGAAGGTCAGGTCGACGAGCAGCTCGAGCGGACTCGAGACGCGGTGCGCCTCGTCGATCGCGCGCGGCTGCATCCGCACGCGGAGGGGGTGCGCGGGGGAGGCGGGCATGCGCTCATCCTGCACCTGGAGGGCCGCTGCGCGAGTGCCGCGCCCGCCTCCCGCGACCCTCGGCGCCCGCCCTCGCACCGAGTGTCCAGAAGTCGTCGCACTCGAGCGCGAGTGCGACGACCATCGGACACTCGCGGTCGGCCGGACCTCGCGGGGCCGGGCTCACACTCGCCGGGTACGTCGCAGCCGCGCCCCGCGCCGGCCCGCGCAGGGCCCCCGCCTACGATGGGTCGGGATGTCCCCCGAATCCGCGCTCGCCGCCCCGACCCGCGCGTCCCCGGGCGCCCGGCGGTCGCGGCGCGGGCCGCTCCTCGGGCTCGCCCTGGTCGCCGTCCTCGTGGCGACGCGCCTGCTCGCCCCGGACGCGGCGGGCGACGCCCTCTCGGACGCGGTGCGCGACTTCCTCACCCTCTCGATCAGCGTCGTCATCGAGTCGCTGCCGTTCGTCTTCCTCGGCATCGTCCTCTCGATCGCGGTGCAGCTGTGGGTGCCCGAGGCCGTGCTGCTGAGGATCCTGCCCAAGCGGGCGCTCCCGCGGCGCCTCGTGATCTCGCTGCTCGGCGTGCTCCTCCCGGTCTGCGAGTGCGGCAACGTGCCGCTCGCGCGCGGGCTGATCGTCAAGGGCCTCTCGGTGTCGGAGTCGATGACGTTCCTCCTCGCCGCGCCGATCGTGAATCCGATCACCATCGTCACGACCTACCAGGCCTTCGGCTGGGCCGACGGGATCCTCGTCTGGCGCATCGTCGGCGGCTTCGCGATCGCGAACCTCGTCGGCTGGATCTTCAGCCGCCACTCCGAGCCGATGAGCCTGCTCACCGACCGCTTCCGCGCGGCCTGCGAGGCGGGCGAGCGGCCCTCCCGCTCCCTCCGCGACCGCTCCCGGCGCAGCGTGCTGCTGTTCGCCGAGGAGACCGGGGCGATGATGCCGGCGCTGTTCGTCGGCGCCGCCATCGCGGGGCTGATCCAGGTCGGCGTCTCGCGCGACGTGCTGACCACGCTCGGCGGCGACCCGCTCTGGTCGGTGCTGGCGCTGATGGTCCTCGCGTTCGTCATCTCGATCTGCTCGAACGTGGACGCGTTCTTCGTGCTCTCGTTCGGCTCCACGTTCCTGCCGGGAGGCATCATCGCGTTCCTCGTCTTCGGCCCGATGATCGACGTCAAGATGCTCGCGCTGCTCCGCACCACGTTCTCGGCCGCGACGCTGGTGCGCGTCACCGTGCTGGTCGCCCTCGCCGCGGCCGTGCTGGGACTGGCGGTGAACTATGCGCTCTGAGCGCCTCCTCGCCCGCTGGAAGGGCGTCGTCCTCAGCCTGATCGGCGTCGTCTCGACCCTGTGGCTCGCGGCGACCGGCCGGCTCGGCCTCTACATCCACCCCCGCTACTTCGAGTTCTCGGTGGTGCTCGCGGTGATCGCCGGCGTGCTGCTGATCGCGGCCTTCGCGGTGGTGCCGCGAGCGGAGGAGGACGAGCACGAGCACGAGGACGACGTCGAGCACCTCCACGCCCCCGCGCCCGCCCGCCCCTGGCGCCGGGTGGTCGCGGTCGCGGCCGGAGTCGCGGTGATCGCCTCCGCCGCCGTCGCCCTGCTCGTGCTCCCGCCGGCCGCCCTCACCGCCTCGACCGCGACGCAGCGCGAGGTCAACACGAGCGCCGTCGACGCCTCCGTGACCGCCGCGGCGCCCACCGGCGACACGGCCTCCTTCAGCGTGCGTGACTGGGCGACCCTGCTGCGTCAGGGCGCGAGCGAGCAGTTCCTCGCCGGCCGCACGGCGACGGTGAGCGGATTCGTGACCCCCGACGCCTCCGACCCCGAGAACGTCTTCTACATCGCCCGCTTCGTCGTCACCTGCTGCGCGGTGGACGCGCAGCCGGTGGGCGTGCCGGTCTACCAGGCCGGCTGGGCCGACACCTGGTCGGAGGGGCAGTGGCTGGAGGCGAGCGGCGGTTTCGGCGCGAACCCGAGCGTCACCAGCGCCGAGGCGGTCGTGCTGGAGCCGGAGGCGCTCACTCCGATCGACGAGCCGGCGATGCCGTATGTCTACTGAGCGCGACGCGAATCCTGAGCGCGGCGCGTCTCCGGAGGACGGCGCGTCTCTCGAGGACGGCGCGTCTCCGGAGCGCCGCACGTCGGCGCAGAGCGGGCGACGGGCCGAAGGCGGCGCGCGGCTCGCTCCCGGCCTCCGCCCTGCAGGCGCCTCCCGCTTTCCGCGGCTCTTCTGGGCGGTCGTCGCGGTGCTCGTTCTCGCGGTCGGAGGCCTGACCGCCGCCACCGTCGCGAAGGGGCCCCGGGTCGCGTCCCTCGAGGTCAGTACCGACGGCGTGGTCGAGCGCGACGGCTCCCGAGCCCGCCTGCACCTCGACCAGGCGCTCGAGCCGGATGCGCTCGACCGCGTCCGCGTCGCTCCGGACGCCCCGCACACCGCCGAGCTCGACGGCGGCGTGCTCACCGTCACCTTCACCGACACCCTCCGCTACGCCACCCGCTACGAGATCGGGATCGACGACGCCCGCAGCGCCGCGACCGGCTCGGCCGCCGACGTCTCCGCCTCCTTCACCACGAAGGACCCCGACCTGTTCACCCTCGACCGCATGGCCGACGACCCCTCGCAGCCCGACGCCGTCCGCGTCCGCCCGCTCTCCGGAGGCGACGCCCGGGTCCTCGTCACGGCCGACCGGATCCAGGACTACGCCGTCGTCGGCCCGGTGCTGGTCGTCGTGACCATCGAGCCGGACGACACGAACCTCCTCCGCACGGTCACGCTCGACACCGGCTCCGAGGGCGTGATCCCGCTCCCCGGCCCCGGGACCGTGCGCGAGCTGCACTCCTCGCCCGAGAAGGGCGTGCTCGGCTGGACCTTCACCGGGCAGGCGCCGTCGGGCCCGCTCGACCGCGCCCTCTACTCCTACGACCTCACCGACCAGAAGGCCGAGGCGGTCCCCGTGCTCGGGATAGACGGCGGGCCGCTGCGGGCGCGCGACTGGATGTTCGTGCCCGGCACCACCTCGGTCGTCACCCACTCGCTCGACGACACGGTGCTCCTGCTCGACCTGCTGACGCCCGGCTCGATCAGCCCGCTCGGGCAGCACGCGGAGCTGCGCGGATTCGTGCCCGGCGCGAACCGGCTCGTGGTCGCCGATCCGGAGTCGGGCTCGCTGATCGACCTGGCCGACGGCTCGGTCGAGACGCTCGCCCTCCCGCCGGCGGACGTGAGCGCGACCGCGTCGCCCGTGCAGATCCTGCTCCTCGACTCCGGGAGCTACGTCGAGCTCGAGGCCGAGTACGCACCGGAGACGGGCGCGACCCAGTACTCCGTCGTCCGCGTCGACGCGTCCGGCACCTCGGAGGTGTTCCGCACCTCGCCGACGGGGCGCATCCGCGGCGTCTGCCTCTCGCCGAACGGGCAGTACCTCGCCGTCGAGACCGTCTCGGTCGAGGGCCGGCCGGACGACTACCCGGGCGAGCCGGGCTTCAGCGCGACCTCGACCGTGCTCGTCGACCTCGGCACCGGCGACACCGCGCGCAGCGTCAACGGTCGCTCGCGCGACTGGTGCGCGTAGGGGGCTGGGCTGACGACCGGCTCGTCCACCTGACTGATTGCTGGCGGCCCGGAAGTAGAGATTCGGAAATCTGTCGGTCTGTTAATACCGGACTTCGAGGCTATTGCCTGCAGTCTCCGTTTCGCACATCCAAGGCCGCGATGCGGCCCAGTCTCCGAGTTGCCCGGCTCAGGATTCATCCCTCGACGTAGCGTTCGCAGTCGCCCGAACCGTGCAGATCTGCCGGATCGGCGCAGTGCAGGAGTGACCAGCTGGCGCCCACGCCCGTGGGCTCTTCAAGACCGTTGTGGCGATCGAACGCTGTCGTCGTGTACACGTCGACGCCGTCGATCGAGCCTCCGACGAACGCGAATGAGACAATTGGGTCGCCTTCGGTGGTCGGTGTGCTCCACGCCAGTTCCGCCTCGTCTCCCGCGATAGCGGCGGTCGCGAGGCATGCTCGAGCCGTGCTGGGCAGGTCACTTCCTTGTTCAAGAACGTATTCGCCGCAGCTCGAACCGGCGTCGCTACCGGCGACGACGCCGCCAGCATCAGGGAGGCTCCGAGCGGCGACGATCGGATCGCCATTCGGCGCTCTCGACGCGGGTTCAGGTGCAACCGCCGAACAACCGCTGGCAACAGTGAGCACCGCGATCGCGATCGCAGCTGCCGTAAGGCGGTTCATCCGCCCACCGTAGCCGCCAGCGCCGCCTGCCAGCCAAGTAATCAAGCGGGAGGGCCGGCGCTGCCCGCCCGTGAGGGGCGACCCCCTCACGCTCCCCGGTGTCCCGTTCCGGGGCGCGAGCTGCACTCGCGCAGCGGCGACGGAGCGCCGCCAATGGGAGGCCGCGATGCGGCCCGTTCCACCCGTTTTCTTCACCTCTCCGCGGTTTCAACCTATTTCGCTCCACCGGCTGCGTGCCACCGATCCCGGACGCGCCCTGCGGGCTTATTTCGCCCGTGATCGGTGTCACTCCGCCGCCTCCACTCGAACGGTTTTCCCCGCCGGAGAGGCAAAGAAAAACGATCAGCCAGAGGGAGCACCCACACCATGCAGACCACCACCGACTTGCAGACCACCACGAAGACCTACCTCACGCTCGGAGGCACCCGCGCGGTCGACGTCCGCGTCGTGGGCACCGACCCCACGACGACGCCCTCGGTACACGTCACCCGCCGCAAGTCCGGGGTCTGGGAGGCGTGGCACTCCGACCAGCTGCACGGCATCACCAGCGGCTCGTTCCGCCACTGCGTCGCCCGCGCCCGCCGCGCAGCGATCTGCCGCGTCGCCCCGTTCCTGAACCGCTGAGAGGACCACACCATGACCCGCACCGACACCGGCCGCGCGAGCGCCGACCAGCTCGCCCTCATCCTCGCGACCAGCCGCGACGAGGACCCGGAGAACGCCACCGCGACCGACGTGGAGATTCTCACGCACACCCGCAACACGCTCGGACTGCCGGGGGAGTGTGGACCCGGCGGGATGCCTGTCTACGACGACGGCACCGCCGAGGCCGCCGCGTTGATTGCGTTCCTGACGCCCGCCGAGTAGCGCGGGGGAGGGGCCGGCCTTCGGGCCGGCCACGAGGGGCGATCCCCTCGCGCTCCCCCGTGTTCCGCCGGAGGCGGGACGCGAGCTCCGCACGCGCAGCGGTGACGGAGCACCGCCGGCGGGAGCCGCTACGCGGCAGGTCCTTTGCTCGCCTGGTTGCTGGCCTGGCTCACGCTCGGCATCGCGTTCCTCGTGGGACACGCGGTCATGCGTGGTCATCGGTCGCGAGGAAGTCAGACCTCCGGCGCCCAGATGTCGACTACGCCGGCCTGCAGGCGCATCTCGCCGAGTTTCAGTTGCTTGCGAAGACGAAGCCGGGTGTAGGGAACCAGGACCACCAGCGCGATGCCCTCCCGATGTTCCGACTCGACTCGGATGGCATTATCGCTCCCGCTGATCGTGACCACGCTGACGTACGCGACCGCCCGTAACGACTGCCGGTTCTCTCTGCTCGCACGCCGGAGCTCGTCGAGGTCCGCCTGGGACGAGTTGTTCCCGCGACCCGGCTCCGGCCCCACCATGCTCAGAACGCTGCGCCCGTCGGTGTCGATCGAGGCGGAGAACGGGCCGAGCTCACCGCGCTTTCCGAGAGCCTCAACGGCGCGGGTCATCGTCAGATCGAGCAGGCCGTCGAGATCCTCTTGCGCTTCGGCTGACGCCGTCTCACGCCACATCATCATGTGCACAGAGTGTCACGGGCCGCTTTCTCGCGCCGGACGGAACTGCGGTCGCGCAGACGGTCAAAGCCTCACCCGTCTCCCCGTTCGGGGGCGCGAGCTCCGCTCGAGCAGCGGCGCCGGAGCACCGCCGGCGGGAGCCGCTGCGCGGCGCGATTCAAGGTTTTCTTCACCTCATCGGGAGCGCGATCTTCCTGGAATCGGATCGTCGTGGAGGCCGCGGGCGTCTTCCAGGTCGTCAGGCGGGCTTGTGAGTTTTCAGGTGAAGGCCCGTCGCGTGACCGTTCGATCGCTCGAGTACCGTGCGCAGCGGGATGCCACGTCGCCGCGCGTGGGGCACGCGGCCGAAGTCGTCGTGGCGGGTCCAGCGACGGTGCTTCCACTCTTCGCGGCTGATGTCCATCCGGAGGTGGCGTTCACACCACTGGGCGGCAAGATCAGCCAGCGTCTCCGGCGTAATCGGGGCGCCGCGCACGGTGAGGTCGCGGATCGGGTCGCTGCCGTAGTCGTCAGCGACGAGATCGCGTATACCCCACGACCCCTCCAGCTTGGGCATGCCGTGGTCGTCCTCCGCGCATTCCAGCCATAGAGCGGTGAAGTCCCCGGACAAGCCGGGAACCTGGATCCCGCACCAGACCTCATCGAGTGAGGCGTCGAAGGTGGTGTCGGCCGGTCGTACGTCCGTGTCCCACTCGGCCGCGCGTAGCCTCAGACGCGCCACGAACGCGCCGAGGAAGACGCTCATCACCGGCGACTCCTCGTTCGAGAACCACTCTTCCGCTGCCACCCGCCGATTATGCGTCACTCCCGAGGACCTGCTGGGTACAGCTCCTTCACGAGTACCGCATGCCGAGGGGTGAAGGACGTGATGACGTCCGGGTCAGCGCCGTGGCGCGCGATCGCGCCGTCGCCGATGAAGAGCTCGGTAGGCCGGTATCCGAGGCCGCCTTTGAGGGGCGATCCCCTCACGTTCCCTGGGGAGCGCTGCTTTAGTGAAAGTTGGTCGTGGAGGGCGCAGGTGCCTTCCACGATTCCTCCTGGTACGAGTGCGGGTCGTGAGCCTCGTGTGGCGGCTCTCCGAACGGATCCTTTGGCAGCGCCGTAGGCGCTGTGGTGAACTTCGCGCGGAGCGATGCGGCGATGGAGCGAATGCGGTAGATCACGGCGTTCATGTCGTTCTCCCGTTCGGGGTGATCAAGCGTCACCTGCCCGAAGCCTACCGACGCCGTTTTTCCGGCGGGGCGCTTACAAGACGGAATGGGAACTCGGCGCCGAAGCGAGCTGAGCACTGGCAACCATGGTGAACATCGCCTAGGTCGCCGAGTATTAACCCACTACGGCCGTCTCCCTGTGCGCCGACGGCAACGGCACAGGACGAAGGCGGGCAACCCCGAAGGGCAGCCCGCCTTCGTTGTGATCGGCGCCCAGCAGCGCCTCTTGGGTCGTCTTACGGCGCGAGGATGTAGGACATGCCCACGACGTCCTGCACAGTCCGGGCGTTGAAGTTGCCGGGTCCAGCTGCGCCGTTCATCTCGGTGATGTTGATGTAGAGACCGTCGGACCGCTGCTCGACAGAGTCGACCCAGGCAACGTGGCCGTAGGTGGAGTCTGCGCCTTGCACGCCGGGCTCGAAGACAACGATGCTGCGGGCCTGAGCATCGAGGACCGTGGACCAGCCGTTCGCTGCGGCGCTGGTGTCCCAGTCGAGGGCGTTGCCGTAGATCGCGGGACGCAGTCCAGTCGCTTCGAAGAACTTCTCCTTCGCACCCCAGGTGCACTGACCGGTGGCGCCGCTATTGCCGGCCTCCGTGACTCCGGTTGCCCGACCGGAGTCGGCGACGGTGGTGGTCGTCTGAGTGGTGGTGTCCGCGAACGCGGGCGCCGATCCGATGAACGGTGCCGCGATAGTGAGCGACGCTGCGAGCATGCCCGCGGCCAGGCGAGGGCGACGGAGGCTTCGTCCCTGGTGGTTCTGGTGGTCGGCCGAGCTGGTTTCGAATTCGTTGCTCGTGCTGGTGCGCATGATGTACTCCTTCGTCTCTTCTTGCTTCCCTTGAACACCTTCCACGCTGCCACTCAAGCAGAGCCCATAACGAGATTGGAGGAACCGGACACCTCGCATCCACCGGGTACACAGGGAATGTCGAGGCCGCCGAAGCCTCTCTGCAACCTCCGAGACGGAGCGCCCGATCTAGTCGGCATTGTCGTCAAGAAGCTGCGGCACCGTGCGGATGTCGACTCGACGTCGACGGGTCGGCTGATGCTGAACATGCTCGCCACGCCCGCGGAATACGAGCGGGAGCTCATCGTCGAACGCGTCAACGCTGGCATTGCGGCCGCATGTGCGAGCGGAACGCGCTTCGGCCGTCCCCTACCGGATCCTGCGGTAGTTACGGACAAGCTCGCGATCGTCGCGGACGCGCGAGCGCGTGGGCGCACTGCGAGGCGTCGCGTACCGTCGGCTGGAGTCGTGCCTCCCTGTATCGCCATCAAGCGGACGCCGCTCGCCGCGCAGTTGCGGGAGAGCAGGCAGCGTCTTAGTAGGGGATGGGGTACCGGTCAGCGCAGCTTCGGCGCGCGGACCTGCTCGCCGGGCGCGCTCAAATCGGATACCCGAAGCAGCGTTCGATCCAGCTCGAGTTGCTCATCACGCGCGGTCCGTCGTATCGGGCCCAGAGCGTTTCTTCGGCAGTGACTGTGAAGTTCACGGTGTCGAGGGCTGCCCGTATCGGTGACAAGTCCTCTGGTTCGACCAGCGCATCGAACTCCTCGCGTGTATACGCTTCCTGGGCTTCGAGGGCAATGAAGCAAAGGTCCCCGTGTCGGCTGATGCAGATGACGAGGTTCGCCGAAGTGCGGTTTGCTGCACCGTCGACCGTGACGTGCGTGAAGGTAGCGGAGTCCTGCCATTCCCAGGGACGATCCGCCGTTACAGCACTGGGAAAGCTCTCATCGAGCAGTGCGACGAGGGCGTCCACCTTTGCCGCCAGTCGCTGACCGTCGAAGTCAACCGGCTCATCGCCGGGCCCAGGGGTGTCCAGCTCGCGCAACCGCCACTCAAGCGCGATTCCCTCTAACCACATGCCTCAAGTCTCTCCCTAGCTGTAGTTCGGCGCCTACCAGAGCAGTGCCGAAGAGGGCGCACGGGTATTTCATCGGAGGATGGTCCAGCGGGTGTCCGGTAGGGGATGGTTCAGCGGTCGCTCATCAAGCTCTTCCGGCTTGGGAGAGGGCGTCCGGCTCAGCTGTCGTTGGACCCGGCCCGAACACGGAGCCAAAACGCCGCTTCCCACGCCGCAGGATCACGGTCGTAACGCTCCGCCTCAGTGACGTACTTGTCATGTGCGCGCTGCGCGGACTCGTGGTTCCACCCCCTGATCGCGACGTCGTTGAGGAGCTGCCCACCGAAGTGCACGATCTCGTCTCGGTAGTCACCCATCGCCTCGTTCATCCACTCTCCGTGGTCGGCGGCCTGCGTGTGAGTGGCGAGATACGCGTTCCATCGCGCGTCCAGCTGAGCCCGAAACGGGTCCGGGTCGCGGTCGGGGGATGAAGACTGCTCCATGACCGGAACCCTACGACTCGGTCTTCGGCCGCATCGTTCTCGTCCCCGTGGCGAGCGAGAGGCGGAGGAGGACCGCCCAATTCCACAGGGGTGCTTCAGCAGGTGGACGAGGGCGGTCCTAAGATTCGGGGGTGGGCATCACCATTCCTCGCATGGCCGCGACGATCGAGCGGCGTCTTCTCGTCAACTTCCGGGTGGACCCCGTCGTGACTGAGTCTCTGCTGCCCGAGGGGCTCCGTCCGCAGATCGTCGACGGGAGCGCGGTGGCGGGCGTCTGCCTGATCCGGCTGGGAAATTTCCGGCCGATGTGGGTCGCACCGAGGATCGGCCACCGGAGCGAGAGTGCGGCCCATCGAGTGGCTGTCGAGTGGGACGTGCCCGACGGGATCCGGACCGGAGTGTTCATCCCGCGCCGGCACAGCGCTTCGCGTCTCGCCCAAGTCGCGGGTGGGCGGGTGTTCCCGGGCGTCCATGAACGCGCTCGGGTGAGATCCGTCGAATCGGACGACGACCTGAGTGTGACCGTCGACGCCGCCGATCTTCGTGTCGCTGTCGACGCCCACGTTGTCCCGCCCGAGACGTTCACGAGCTCACTGTTCGCCGACCTGTCCGCGGCGTCCGATTTCTTCCGGAAGGACGCTGTCGGCTGGTCGCCGACGCGAGCGGGGCGGCTCGAGCCGCTTCGGCTGGACACCCACGCCTGGCGCGTGGAAGCGGCTCGCACGACGCGTGTCCAATCGAGCTTCTTCGACGCGCTCCCCACCGGCTCCGCTTCGTTCGACCACGTACTGGTCATGCGGGATGTCCCGGTGGTGTGGAGCAGTCTTGGAGAGGCTGCGCCTGCCGCTCGGCCTTGACCGGCGGGTGCGGAGCATGCGGTCACCCATCCTCCGCGGCTTGGTCGGCGGACGGGTGCGGAGGGGTCACCGTTCGGCGCCGCGCTGTCCTTTGAGTGCCCTTTCGCCAGCGGCCGCCCGAGCTGGATGCGCGCCAGCGCAGGTACTGGCGAAGCCGTATTGCCGGTGCGTACGGGGAGCGGCTATTTGTCGCTCTGGCGATGGCTCGTTAGTTGTTCGTAGGCTCAGCGTGTGAGGAGTCAGGGGAAAGCGCGTGTGTCGCGTCGATGCCTACTGCTGTGGGGTGCGGCCGTGGTCGTGGTATTCATGCTGGTCGCGGTGATCGCGCCGTCTGTCGCGACTCGGCTCAACGAGATTGACTTCGCCAGTCGGCCTGAATTTGAGAACTGGGCCGACCCAAGCCGAGGCACGGTCGCCCTCGGGTTCGCTTGGGGTGTCGCCGCGGGTGCGCTGACGGCCGCAGTCGCTTTCGCATCGAAGCTCCGGCGAGCAAGGCGGACGAGCGCGATCTGACGTCCCGTAATGGGATCCTGCTCCGGACGTCGGTGATGACACTTTGGCGCGTTCATGCTCGGCTTCGTCTCGCGGGCGGCCACACTGAGACATGGACACCTCGCCAGCTTCTGAGCAGCCCGATCCGCCGGTTGCCTTCGTCTCATATTCCTGGGCATCCGAAGAGCACATCGCCTGGGTCGCGGACCTAGCTCGGCGATTGCGTGCCAATGGAGTTGACGTTCATCTCGACCGCTGGGATGTGCGTCTCGGGCACGACCTGAACTTGTTCATGGAGCGGTACCGCGCTCCGTCGGCCCGCGTTCTAGTCGTGCTCTCGGATGATTACGGCCCGAAGGCCGACAATCGCGGCGAACAGCCTTCTGGTGTTGGCACGGAGACGACCATCGTCTCCCCGACCGTCTACCGCGACTTGGGAGGCAATCGAGTCATTCCTGTGGTCCCAGACTCCGGGACAGTGGCGGGGAAGCCTGTCCCGCCTGCATACCTGGACGGCAGACAGTGGATCGACTTCCGAGACGAGCACGAGTACGCATACGAGCGGCTGCTCCGAGACCTGCACGGAGTCCCGATCGAGGTTGCTCCCGCGCTGGGACGCAACCCGTTCGTCGGTGCAACCGAAGCTCAGGCCAGGACTGCAATCCGAAACGATCCCGCTCGTTGGCACGACGGGCGGACCCGTGCAGCGATCGAGGTGAACCTCAACGAGAACTCCGGCCACTTCGCCATCGGAAGCGACGAGGCCCGCTTCGAGCTCCAGTTGGACTACCTATCCGGCGGCCGTCCCCGACCGGACGGAGAAAAGCGCGTGCGCCATTACAACGATCACATCGGCAGCATCGGACTGATCGCTGCGGACGCAGATCAGGCGGAGGCGTTCGTCGACCTCGCCACCTTGCCGATGTCCAACCGAGTGGAGGTGACTGCTCCGGGCGACGTGTTGGTCATGGTCAACCGAGAGGGCTACTGGGCGCTCCTTATGCACGATGACGTGGTCTTCCGGCCTGGCTTCAACGGTTTCGAGGCCGTGTCGCAGTTCCGCTACGTCATCGCTGCCGATCGGACGACCGCTCTGACGCCGGACGATCTACCACCCAGGGCAGAGCAAATCGCACAATAGCTCGACCGGACGACAGTGGTTGGCAGCACATCAGGAGCATTCCAAGGGGCGTCCCGTTTGAGGATGGTCCAGCGGTCTCTCCGGAGTCACTGTGCACCGCGCTGACGAGATCGTGCTCTCCCACAGGATGCTCCAGGCGCTGATCAGCGCTGCTACCGCTAGGACCACGAGCACTGTGACCGCCACTGACATTCGTCGCATCCAGATGGACCAACCTAGCCGTGAGCCGTGCCGGCGATTCGCTGTGTAGGGCTTCACACCTCAGTGACGACCGCAAGCGGTGGGGCGACGCGCAAGGTCGCGGCGCCGCCCCGGGTCTCGAGGACGTCGACGCGGCCTTTGTGCGCGCCAGTGTCCCGTGTGGGGATCGGCTAACGAGACCGCGTGCCGTACAAGGCGCGCTTCACCCCCCGCCGTTCACTCACCGAATGAGCGACCAAGCTGTGCCCGTCGACGTTCTGCGCGTGCACGGTGCGTCACCGCTGGCGCGATGATGTCGCGCTCGTCGTGGAGGGCGATCCGCGCGTGGTGTCGGTTCATCTCGTCGCTGTCCTCTGCGATGAGTTCGATTGCTCGTCTGGGTCGGTCGGCGCGGAATAGTACTGCCCAGCGCACCTCGACCGACCGGTCGCGCGCCAGCCGGAGCAACTGCTCGTCATTGGGGTACTGGAGTCCGCCCTCTGCGGCTCCGGCGCGGACGGCGCGATCACGGTCGGTGATGAGACGCTCCATCTGTGTCAGGGAGATGCGGGGGTTGCGCGCACACATGCCGCGGACAACCGGTGACGGGTCGGTGAGAAGCGACTCGAAGATCTCCAAGTCGTCGGTGGTCTGAGCCGTCCGGCCACGAGTCTCCCCGAAGGGATCCGCCGCGAGTGTTCTCTGTACCGCAAGGGCGAGCGACCTTTGGTCGTCGTCCGCGTACAGGTGGGCAAGGATCGCACGGACCCACTTGTCCGTTGATTTCGCCGCGATCTCGTGGAGTTGCGGGCGTTCACGAAGGCTGGTGGCAGCGGCGAGGCGCACGGCGTCGACGTCATCAGCGAGGAGACGCCCGATCGTCAGGTCATCCGCAGCGGCGTTCTCGGCAACAGCGATGCGCACCGATTTCGACTCGTGCCCGGCGAGTGCCCGCAGGAGCACAGCGTCCACCGACGACTCTGCCTGAAACTTTGCCGAACGAATTGAGGGCATGACCACGATCATGTCAGCAGGCGTCGCGGTCGATGCGGGGGAACCAGTCCCGTACCAAGGCGGTAGGAGTTTCAGTCTCGATAGCCGATGCTTCACCGGGACTTCCAAGCCCCCCCGAGCGCCTAGCGGGGGATGCGACTGCGAGCCGATGGCGCCACAAGGGAGAGGATCTCAGCGACCGCAACGAGCCTCCCTCCTTCGGCAATAGCGAGCATCCCTCCAGTTTTCACATTCCTCGCGGCGATCTTGTGGGATAAAAAGTCGAGCTTCCATTGCTCGGCCGAGTCGGGCTTGACGCGTTGCATGATCACACTAAAGTGTTCGCTGCGACCGATGTGTCGTGGCTTCAGGTGTACCGCGAAGCAGTTCACGGCATAGACGCCCCCGGGGCCCGTTACGGCGTCCGCCGGCCTCGGGCGAGAGCCACTCGATCTTCGCGAAGGCGAAGGGCTGGTCGACATCTCTCATGCGCGGACAGTACCGCCGAGCGGATCCCTCCCCAGATTCTTCCCACCGATCAGGTCGGCTGTCGCGAAGAAAACCCACGGGGATGGACGCCCCTGCGGAAGCGTGTCGCGGTCCCTCGAGCGACTGGATCCCACCTCGCGTCATTCGGTCGATGGGCTCACATCGAACAGGAACACTGAGTTGAAGCGGAACTCTTTCACGGGGCTGTTCTCCCACGCTTGCCCGGCGGAGCTCAGCAGCCGACGGAAGGTCGCTCGTTCCAGCGGCTCATCGGCGAGGATGAACGCGGCGTGCTCGATGACGGTCAAGTAGGAGAAGGCCTGGAACCAGGACAGGTCGCGAATGTACTCGTGAAAGGCCGGCCAGTTCTCCACTGTGGTGGGGAACGAGAAGTGACGGCCGTAGACGTCCCAGAGTTCGTCGGCCGTGCGCATCGCCCGCGCGTCGAGACGGACGAGGCCGCCGTCGTCCTCTGCCGACTCGATCGCGGTGTCGAGGTCGGAGCTCGGCCCGAGTGCATCGAACACCCAGGGCCGCCCTGTGAATGCTGGCATGACACGGATGATCCTCTTCTGCCGGGAGCACCGCACGCCGGACGGCTGCAACCGTTCTGTGCCGTCCCGTATGGGGATGGCTTAGAGAGATGCTGAGAGCATCCTCTGCTGCTGGAGCAGGTGGCTTGGGTTCACCTCGCCCAGCGACGCAGCTGGCGCAGCGTCTTGCGGTCCGTGTGAACGAGGCCGACGGTCGGGTGGAACCGGAATTGAGGTGGGGCCTCGACCAGTTGCAGAGCAGCGCGTGCAGACTCTCGTACGGCGTCGACGTCGCGCTTGATCGTGGCCGCGCTGATGCGCGCTAGATGCCACCGGAAAATCTCGGACGAGAGTTGGAAGCCGACCTTAGCCGGCCACGAGTCGAGGTGGGCGATGGCCTCCTCGACGTCTCCTGGTCCCCTCCGGGTGAGCAGCACCTCGGCGGCGGCGATGGGTATCGAGCCCGATGTTCCGTTCAAGGTCGGGCTTTCCTCTATTGCCGTCCGGTACTGGTGCAACGCCTCCTCGGCATCGCCGGTCTGCACAGCGATGTTTCCGAGTAGCTCGCGACTATGCGCGCGCTCAGCGGCCCAACTGTGCTCGGAGTAGTTCACTGCTCGGGTGAGCAGGGATCGAGCAGCGTCGATCAGGCCTGCGTCGCGAAGAGCTATGGCTTTGATTTTGAGGTACTGCTGACGGTTGTGCGGTCGGGCTCGGCTGAGGCGTCGTTCGAACTCGTCACGGTCCGTGGCATCCCATCCGGGATCGCGGTACCAATCATCTGCCACCTTCGAGATGATCCTCTGCACGGCGTTGCGCGAGCAAGGCCAGACGTTCCGAGCACAGCGTTCCGTATGGGGATGGTTGAGCGGGTCGCTCTCGCTCCGGGGGCACTCGGACGCTCCTCTGGCCTGCTGGCATCGGGGCGGTCGGCCCCGCTGAGAGGGGGAGCGGCGGGCAATCACATCGATCAACGATCGAGACCTGGCCGCCCCCTCGACGAAGCGCTGCCGTCGTACAGTCTCGTCATGGGTGCACTGGTTCGGCGTCGCGTGCGGTGGTGGTGGCTCGCGGTTGCGTTCGTCGCTCTAGTCGCGGTGGTCCTTCTTGCCGGTGACCGGTCGGGGAGCTGCGCGGAGTACGTGAACTCGTCGGGCGTCTGCACCAGCGTCCATGAGGATCCTCGTACCTGGGTCCTCGTTGGGATCGGTGTTCTGATCATCACCGGCGCGCTGTATGGAGCGTTTCGACGTCATTAGCCGAGCCTCGGAAATAGAGCGTGGCCGTGTTCCGTAAGAGGATCGTTGAGCGGTCACCCGAACGCCGATCAGTAGACCGATGCACGCCGCATTGCTACGGCGAGACGATAGAACCCCTGAGAGTCACCGTCTGTCACCATTCGTCGCCAAGCTTGCGGAGACCGTTGTCTTCCGGCAGGGTCTGGCGCGAGTAGTCGTGCAGAACGTCGGGCGACGCAGTTTCGCGTCCGTCACGTTCAGCTTGGCGGATGGCCGCGATGACGACGCATGTCACAGCCACGATCAACGCCGCAGCAGTCGTCAACGTCATCCATATCGGCTGAACGGTTGACCCATCCGAGCACAGCGGGTTCCAGAGGAACCCCTCTCCCGTCAGGCTGCCTCCGCCGCGGGTCCTGCACGTCTCGCTCGGGTCCCACATGTAGATGGAGGCTACGGCTCCCACGGCGGCTGCAAGCCCACCGAAAACCAAGGCGAGAACGATGGGCGTCGCTGCACTCGGTCGCGGGGGCTCTCCAACGTTCATCGGGACATCATGCACCGCGCTCCACCAGATTGATCAAGAGCCGGAACGTCAGGCCCGGTATCGAGTGGCCCGCGTGGAGGTCATCGCGCCGCGACGGTGAGGTTCAATTCTTCGCCGACGCGCAGAATTTCGTCGGAAGGGAAGCGGAACGGGTTGAGGTAGAACAGGTCGTCGGCCGTCATGCCGAATCGTGCCGCGACGTCCTCTGCGAGGTCGTTGCGAGCGACCGCGTACGACGTCAGCACTCCGTCCGTGGACGACACCTCGCCACGCGCTGCTGCACGTGGGCCGGCGTCCCGGGCCACGAGGGTGCTGCGCTGCGGCTCCACGTTCCACTGGACGTCAGCGATGGCAAGGATTTTGGTTGAGCAGTCGGGGTCATCCTGCGGGCGGGTCGTGAGAACGAGTTGATCGATCGCTGTCGGGTCGCCGCGGAACTCTGCGAGGTTCCGCCACGCCTTGTAGGGCTTCCCTGACTCCGCGTCCGCGAGACGCATCGGGAAATCGACGTCGAAACAGGTGGTACCCGCGTCGATCGGATCGAGCGCTCCCATGACCGCGACGGAACTGGAAGACGCGGTGGGGATGACGAGCTCGTCGGATGTCAGGGCCAGCCGGCCGTCCGCCGCGCTCAACTGGACGGCGCCGGTTGTCCCGTCGTTCCCGGTGAAGGTCGCTACGCCTAGGTCGCCGGTCAGTGGAGAGGTGGAGCCGTCTTCGGTGTTCGTCGCCGGTGGCGGAGTCGGTGGTGCAGGCTGCGCCGTGCATCCCGTCACGACCGCCAGGCATGCCGCGACCGCGACCGTGCTGCGCACTTTCGAGAACGTCCCCACCGGCTCAGGTTAAGCGACGTCACCGCTTTCCTCGTGGTCGCGTCTCGGCCTGAAATGCTCAGCACGGTTCGGGAAGGGGAACGTCTGTCGCGGGCCAGCAGGAAGCCCAACGGCTCCTAGGCTGACCCGATGAGTTCCCCGGCACCGACCCGCCCATTCGTGGGTGTAGCGCGCATCGCCGTCGGTGCAGCCGCGGTCTCGGTGATCCTCCACACCTACGCGCTGAGCATCGTGGCCGGCGACCCGAATCCGTTCGACTACTTCGGCTACTTCACGAACCAGACCAGCCTCCTCGCGAGCGCGGTGCTCATCGTCGCCGGATCGGTCGCGCTCGCCCGCCGTCCGACGCCGGTGTGGCTGAGCTACGTCCGCGGCGCGGCGACGGCCTACTCGATCGTCGTCGCCGTGATCTACAACACCCTCGTTCCCGGTACCGGGACGGCTCCGCCCTGGGTCAGCGCCGTCCTGCACGTGGTGCTCCCGGCGCTCGTCCTCCTCGACTGGATAGTCGTCGCCGACCGCGGACCGCTCTCCTGGCGCCGGCTGTGGGTGGTCCTGCCCTACCCGATCGTCTGGGTCGTCGTCGTGCTCGTCCGCGGAGCGACCGACGGGTGGGTGCCGTACGGCTTCCTGCTCCCCGAGAACGGCGTGCCGTCGCTCGTCCTGCACGTCGCCGGGCTGACCTGCGCGGTGCTCCTCGCGGGCGCGCTCGTCTGGGCGCTGAGCCGACGCCGCACCTTCCACCTCATCTAGTTGATGTCCCAGCGGAGCAACTTCTTGACTCAGCTCAGTTCACAGATCAGACACTCACCCGCAGGTAGGGGCGCTGACCGGCCGCGGCGATTCAGGCGAGTGTCGAAGCGAGATCCTCGACGAGGCGGTGCACCTGCTCGGGTGACCATGCCTCGAGCTCGGACGACGCATCCTCCCACTGCCGCGCTGCGGCGGCACGACCCGTCTCACCTGCGGCGTCTAGCGCGCCACCCAGGCCGGTGCTGACTGCGATGACGAAGCTCTCGTAGTCATCGGTCGCCGCAACCGGCTGGTACTGCGCCGCGGGAACCTCGAGCGCTGGTGTCGAGGTCAGGATGCCTTCGAGCTCCCAGAGTTCGGTCGGATCTATGTCGCAGACGAGACCGTCCGATCCCGACAGCGCCGCGCCCGCCTCTTCATCGGAACCAGCACCAAACACACTCGCAAGAATTCCCATAGCAGTCAGCGTCTCACGTAGCACCCAGCGTCTCACGTGGCACCCAGCGGTGCGCATGTGGCGGGGGACACGCGGTCGTGCTGTGCTACCTCACCTACGCCGAGGAACCAGGTCCGCAGGCTTCGCACGGCGGCTAGCGGAAGCGGTGACCCACCGTTCGTAGCACTGGAACAGCTGAATCGCGCCGACGGCTGAGACGACAAATCCGATCAGAATTCCCACGAGCAGGACTGGGCTGAGCTGGCCCCCTGTCTGATTCAAATCTGCACGAACGCCGGCCTGAAACTGCAACAGCGAGCAGATCACGGCGATCACAACACCCGACGCGAGCAGGCTCGAGCCCTTGAGCACTTCCACCATGACCACCCTCGGTCGTGAAACTACCGCAGAGTCTCCCACCCGACACCGCCTCGACCCTTATGGAGATCGTTCAATGGGCCGCTGCCGGCGGGTGTTGATCTCAGTCGCGCTGTGCGTCGCGGCCGAGAGCAGGGCGACACCGCCCCCCCGCCGGGCTGTCGCGTGCGGCGTCAGCTCAGCGATGGCAGGATCTGGCTGGCGAGTGGCAAGCGCGCTAGGTCTCAGGCGGGTATTCTCCGCGCGTGGACCTGAATGACCGATCGAGCGCGGAGTTGGAAGAGATGATCACGGCAGTGTGCCGTCGAGTGCGTCGACGAGCGCGGGCCAGTTTTGACTTCGGTCTGGCGGCCGGTCTCGCGGGAGGCTTGCTGCTGGGCAATCTTTTCTTCGGGGGCCCCTCCACGCAGGCTCTTACCCCGATTTCCGTCGGCTTGCTCGTCATTACGGCGCCGCTCGCGGTAATCGCTACCTACATGAACACGGTGAGGCGTGCCCCGGACTTACAAAGCATCCATGACCTGCAGGAGATTCTCTTGCGCCGAGAATCTGCTTCTTGAGCGCGCCAGGTCCACATCGAATCGTTAGGCTTCTCACCTGCTGTCTGACGCCCCTCCTCTCGGCCGCGGTTGTTAACCAGTAATAGGGTCGGCTGGTGGTCGTGCCGTGCCGTCATACTGAGCACGTGTCCATCAGTTCGCGGGTGTTGCGTTACGCATCCGCCTATGCGCTACTGCTCGTCGTCGTCGCGATCGTGTTGCTGAACACGTGGCCCGACTTGTGGGACGAACCACTCGTTCTCGTCGTCCTCGTTCCACTCATGGTCATGGCAACGGCTTACCCGAGCTTGCGTCACCAGCTTCCTCCTGAGAGGAGCGTGCGCGAAGGGCAACAGGAGGGCCGTTCCATCCGCGCCGCTGCGTCCAAGGGCGCTCACTCCGCTGACCTAGAGCCGGACGAAGCGCCGGGGCTTTTCGACTCGCCCGCTCGCCAAGCACTCATGGCAGCAACAGTCACCGCCGCCGTGGTGATCGTGCTGGCTCTCATCAGCGTCGTGCAACCGGCGCTAGATCGAGGGTGACGTCACTGTTGCTCCTGGGGCCAGGAACGTCCCGTTACGGGATCGTTGACCGGCAGAGGGGGCGCTGCGCTATGTCGTCGCTCGTTCTTCCTTCGACTCGGTGATGAGCTCCTGCTTGCGTTCGGCTCTGAGCGCGACGACGGTTCCCGCGAGAGCGAGTGCGGCGGCTGCGGTGAAGAGGGCGGTGGCGTCCCACCTGTAGTGACGGATGGTGATGCCTGGTGAGGTCTCGCTGGCTGCGTAGGTGCAGGACAGGCCGAGCGGGTAGAGGATCTTCTCGCCCGATACGCGGCTGGAGTAGAGGTCGATCTCGTCGGGGTACTCGCTCTTCTGGCACTGGATGGCGGCCGGTTCCCAGCCGGACTGGACCCAGCCGGTCGTGTGTGTGAGAAGGGCGACTGGGGTCCCGATCACCATCGCGAGGATGCCGAGCGTCTTCGCGGTCCGCAGTTCCAACCCGTCAGAGTAGGGCGGACACCACCCACCACGCGCGTCCCGCAAGGGGATCGTTCACCGGTCGCGTATGCAGCTACGGGCAGCGGTAGGTCTTCGCGAAGTCGGTTGCCGTGAACTGCCTTCCCTCGGTCATCGAGTTCAGTGACGGGCAGATGTCGTTGTTGTGTGCCGCTACGAAGGGGGTGGCTGATTGTGGGACGCAGCCGTAGTCCTGGTCGGGCTGGTCGAGGATGCGCAGCTGACCTGTCTCCCCGGCGGC
>NZ_PSWN01000026.1:0-49974 GCF_002932815.1 Rathayibacter sp. AY1B4
CCGCCCGCCCGCCCCTAGAAATCGGAGAACACACCACATGACAACGACGTCAGCGACGTCGACGCGCGGTGGAGCGCGCGTCCACGTCCAGCGCTTCGGCACCTTCCTCTCGGGAATGGTCATGCCGAACATCGCGGCCTTCATCGCCTGGGGCTTCATCACGGCCCTCTTCATCCAGACCGGATGGCTCCCGCTCCTCGGCATCGACGCCACCTGGGTCCAGCAGTTCGGCGGCTGGAGCACGGATCCCGACGTGGTCAACACCGGCCTCGTCGCCCCGATGATCACCTACCTCCTCCCGCTCCTCATCGCGAACACCGGCGGCCGCATGGTCTACGGCGCCCGCGGAGGCGTGGTCGGCACCATCGCGACCATGGGCGTCATCGTCGGCGCCGGCATCCCGATGTTCATCGGCGCCATGATCATGGGCCCGCTGTCGGCGTGGCTCATGAAGAAGGTCGACTCGATCTGGGACGGCAAGATCAAGCCCGGCTTCGAGATGCTGGTCAACAACTTCTCCGCCGGAATCCTCGGCCTCCTCCTCGCGCTCCTCGCCTTCGCGGGCGTCGCGCCGCTCGTGGTCGGCCTCTCGACCGCCCTCGGTGCGGGCGTGGAGTTCCTGGTCAACGCGGGCCTGCTCCCGCTGACCTCGCTCTTCATCGAGCCGGCGAAGATCCTCTTCCTGAACAACGCCATCAACCACGGCATCCTCACGCCGCTGGGCGTGCAGCAGGCGGAGGAGGCGGGCAAGTCCTACCTCTTCCTCCTCGAGGCCAACCCCGGCCCCGGCATGGGCGTGCTCCTGGCCTTCGCGTTCTTCGGCGTCGGCGCGGCCCGCGCCTCGGCTCCCGGTGCGGCGATCATCCACTTCATCGGCGGCATCCACGAGATCTACTTCCCGTACGTGCTGATGAAGCCGGCGCTGCTCGCGGCCGTCATCCTCGGCGGTGCGACCGGTGTCGCGACGAACGTCGCGTTCAACTCCGGCCTCCGCGCCCCCGCCTCGCCCGGCTCGATCATCGCGGTGCTCCTGCAGACCGCGAACGACAGCTTCCTCGGCGTCATCCTCTCGGTGATCCTCGCGACCGCCGTGTCGTTCCTGGTGGCCTCGGTCATCATCCGGTCCGGCCGCAAGCGCGACCTGGCCGCGGAGCAGGAGGGCGACGACAAGCTCGCCGCCGCCGTCGCCGCCAACGAGGCGAACAAGGGCAAGGAGAGCGCCGTCGGCTCGCTCATCAACGCCCGCGGCGCCAACGCTCCGCAGGACTCGGCCGGCGCCTCGACCGCGGGGGCCACGGCAACCGCGACCCAGGTCCGGAACATCGTCTTCGCCTGCGACGCCGGCATGGGCTCGTCCGCGATGGGCGCCTCGGTGCTGCGGAACAAGATGAAGAAGGCGGGCTTCGAGGACGTCACGGTCACCAACAAGGCGATCGCCGCTCTCGAGGACGACGTGGACCTGGTCATCACCCAGGCCGAGCTCACGGAGCGCGCCCGCCAGCGCACTCCGGGCGCCATCCACGTCTCCGTGGACAACTTCATGAACAGCCCGAAGTACGACGAGGTCGTCTCGCTGGTCGCGGAGCAGCACGGCAAGTAGTACGCCAACCATTCGGAGGGAACCCGTAGGGTGCGACAGAGCGGACACGCTCCGCTCGCCCCTGCGGGTTCCCTCGCTGTCAGCACCTCCACGGAAGGACGCACCCCATGAGCGACGTGCTCACCATCGGACAGATCGACGCCTCCGGCACCGCCACCACGAAGGAGGCCGCCATCAAGGAGGCCGCCGACATGCTGGTCGGCGTCGGCGCGGTCACCCCCGCCTACTACGAGGCCATGCTCGCCCGAGAGGCGACCGTCTCGACCTACATGGGCAACCTGCTCGCCATCCCGCACGGCACCAACGACGCGAAGGACGAGATCCGCTCCTCCGCCCTCTCGTTCGTGCGCTATGCGCAGCCGATCGACTGGGACGGCAACGAGGTGCGCTTCGTCGTCGGCATCGCCGGCGTCGACAACGAGCACCTCGAGATCCTCTCCAAGATCGCGATCATCTTCTCGGAGGAGGACGAGGTGCAGAAGCTCCTCGACGCCCCGGACGCGCAGTCGCTCTACAGCCTGCTGGGCGAGGTCAACTCCTGATGCCCACCGCCGTCCACTTCGGCGCCGGCAACATCGGCCGCGGCTTCGTCGGCCTGATCCTGCACGGCGCCGGCTACGAGCTCGTCTTCGCCGACGTCAACTCCGAGCTGATCGGCCGCCTCGCCGCTGCCGACAGCTACGAGGTGCACGAGGTGGGGGAGGAGGCGGCCACGCACGTCGTCGACCGCTTCCGCGCGATCGACTCGGCCGCCGACGAGGAGGCTCTCGTCGGCGAGATCGCCGCCGCCGACATCGTCACCACGGCCGTCGGCCCGAACATCCTGCGCTTCGTCGCCCCCGTGATCGCGAAGGGCCTCGCGGCCCGCGACGAGTCGGCGCCGCGGCTGGCGGTCATGGCCTGCGAGAACGCGATCAACGCCACGCGCCTCCTGCAGACCGAGGTCGCCGCGAACCTCGGTGCGGACGAGTGGGAGCGCCTGCGCACCCGCGCCGTCTTCGCCGACACCGCGGTGGACCGCATCGTCCCCAACCAGGACCCGGGCCAGGGCCTGGACGTGACGGTGGAGAGCTTCTTCGAGTGGGTCGTCGACCGCACTCCGTTCGAGGGCACCGAGCCGGAGATCCCGGGCGCGACCTGGGTCGACGACCTCGAGCCCTTCATCGAGCGGAAGCTCTTCACGGTGAACACCGGCCACGCGACGGCCGCCTACACCGGCTTCGCGGCCGGAGCGCACAAGCTCTCCGACGCGCTGGCGATGCCCGAGGTGCACGACGCGGTCAAGGCCGCGCTCGAGGACACCAAGGCGCTCATCGTGGCCAAGCACGGCTTCAGCGACGAGGAGCAGCAGGCCTACCTCGAGAAGACGCTGAAGCGCTTCGCGAACCCGTACCTGACCGACACGGTCGACCGGGTGGGACGCCAGCCGCTGCGGAAGCTGTCGCGGCACGAGCGCTTCATCGGACCGGCGGCCGAGCTCGCCGAGCGCGGGCGCACGCCGGAGGGACTGCTCGCCGCGATCGGCGCCGCGCTGCGCTTCGACGTGCCCGAGGACCCCCAGAGCGTGGAGCTCCACGAGAAGCTGGCCGCGCTCACCCCGGAGGAGTTCGTGGCGGAGGTCACCGGCCTCACGGCCGAGCATCCGCTCTTCGACCGGGTCGTGGCGGTCGTCCGCGGCTAGTCCCGTGGCCGCACGGCGGTGAACGACGACGAGGTCCCCTGCTTCCCGCGGGGGACCTCGTCGTCGTCTGCGGCGGCTCGGGCGGAGCGCTAGAACAGCCGCCAGCGCGTGAGCGGCCAGGCCACGGCGAAGACGCGTCCGGTGACCCTGTCGATCGGCACGGTCTTCACGCACGTGTCGATCGGCCCGCCGGCGCCGCGGCACTCGCCGAGCGAGTCGTTGGAGTTCGACCGGTGGTCGCCCAGGACGAAGAGGGAGCCCTCGGGGACGGCGTACTCGTCGAAGCAGCGGAGGGACGCGGGGCTCGTCGTGCAGTCGAGGGTCCCGGGGGTGAAGGGGAAGTCCTCGAACACGTAGGACTCGTCCAGCGGCTTCCCGTCGACCAGCACGTGCCCCTCGGCGTCGCAGCAGGAGACGGTGTGGCCCCCCTCGGCGATCAGCCTCTTGACGAGGAACTCCTCGTGGGAGGGGCCGATGCTGGTGACGTCGCCGAACGTCTTCACGATCTCGGAGAGGGGGCTGCCGGCCTCGTCGCTCGCGCCCCAGTCGGCGTCGCGCGAGAAGACGACGATCTGGCCCTCCTCCGGCCCGCCCTGGAGGGCGAGGGTGCGGTCGACCAGGATGCGGTCGCCGAAGAATCCGCCGCCCTGGAGGGTGTTCTCCATCGAGCCGGTCGGCACCGTGTACACCTTCACGAAGAAGGTCTGCACCAGGGCGATGACCGCGATCGCCGCCAGGACCGTCACCACCGGGTGCGAGTACCAGCTCCGCCTCGCGGTCGCTGACCTCGTCGTGCGCGCCATGTGCTCTCCCTCCGGCTCGACGGAGCCAGCCTAGGCGGCGGCGGACGCAGGGCAGGGCAGGGGGCGCGCGTCGGGCGCGGAGGCGGAGGAGGGGGCGACACGCCCGAGGTGGCGGAGCGGCCGCGATTCGCGTAGTATCGACCCTTGGTGTTTTGCGCGTGCTCCGGCATGCCCGCGAACCCCGATCCGGGCTCTCGCCCGGTGGTGGCTCGTCGCGGAAACATTCGCACGACCAGTACACACACTACTTCCGAACGACAGTGAGGCTATGGCCAAAAAAGACGGTGTCATCGAAATCGAAGGTGCGGTTGTCGAGGCGCTCCCCAACGCGATGTTCCGCGTGGAGCTGACCAACGGACACAAAGTTCTCGCCCATATCTCGGGCAAGATGCGTCAGCACTACATCCGGATCCTCCCCGAGGACCGGGTGATCGTGGAGCTGAGCCCCTACGACCTGACCCGCGGCCGGATCGTCTACCGCTACAAGTAGGCGTTCGCTCCGCTGACGTTCGCGACGTGCGTGTCCTGTAAGGAACGGCCCCGGCATCCGCCGGGAGCACGACGCCAGCGAAAACAAGGACAAGAACAATGAAGGTCAACCCCAGCGTCAAGCGCATCTGCGACCACTGCAAGATCATCCGCCGCCACGGCAACGTGATGGTCATCTGCAGCAGCAACCCCCGCCACAAGCAGCGCCAGGGCTAGTCCCGCTGCTTCCGCGAGGGAGCGCAGGGGCGGCGTGCCGCCCCCACTGCACAACTGAACACACCCGCAGCACCAGAAATCGCGCAGCACCCCGGCGACCCCGGGGTGGACGGCGAGGACACCTTCGGTCGGAGGCCGAGGCACCGGTGCTGCTTCACACCTCCACTCACTCACAGGAGAAGCCACAATGGCACGTCTGGCAGGAGTAGACATCCCGCGCGAGAAGCGCGTGGAGGTCGCACTGACCTACATCTACGGTGTCGGCCGCACTCGCGCGCTCAAGACCCTGAGCGACACCGGGATCGACGGCAACATCCGCGTCAAGGACCTCAGCGACGACCAGCTCGTCTCGCTCCGCGACTACATCGAGGGCAACTACAAGGTGGAGGGCGACCTCCGCCGCGAGGTCGCCGCCGACATCCGCCGCAAGGTCGAGATCGGCTCGTACGAGGGCCTCCGCCACCGTCGCGGCCTCCCGGTCCGTGGACAGCGCACCAAGACGAACGCGCGCACCCGCAAGGGACCCAAGCGCACCGTCGCCGGCAAGAAGAAGGCCGGCCGCAAGTAACGCGGGCGACACGGACCTAGAGGAGATACAGAATTGGCTACCCCCAAGTCGGCCGCGCGCAAGCCGCGCCGCAAGGAGAAGAAGAACATCGCTGTGGGCCAGGCCCACATCAAGTCGACGTTCAACAACACCATCGTCTCGATCACCGACCCCTCCGGGGCCGTCATCAGCTGGGCCTCGTCCGGCGGAGTCGGCTTCAAGGGCTCGCGCAAGTCGACGCCGTTCGCCGCCCAGCTCGCCGCCGAGTCGGCCGCGCGCCAGGCTCAGGAGCACGGCATGAAGAAGGTGGACGTCTTCGTGAAGGGCCCCGGCTCGGGTCGTGAGACCGCGATCCGCTCGCTCCAGGCCGCAGGCCTCGAGGTCGGCTCGATCAACGACGTCACCCCGCAGGCGCACAACGGCTGCCGCCCGCCCAAGCGTCGTCGCGTCTAAGCAGCACTCGCAGCCGTCGGCCGGCCGCACGAACCGCCTCCGGGCGGGGAGTGCGGCCGACCGGCGGATCGCGCATTTCTTTCACAACTCCACACCTCGCAAACGCACGTGTCATATAGCGGACACGTGATCGAAAGGAATCATCAGTGCTTATCGCACAGCGTCCGACGCTCACCGAGGAGAACATCTCGGAGTTCCGTTCCCGCTTCGTCATCGAGCCCCTCGAGCCCGGCTTCGGCTACACGCTCGGCAACTCGCTGCGTCGCACCCTGCTGTCCTCCATCCCCGGCGCCGCTGTCACCAGCATCCGGATCGACGGGGTCCTGCACGAGTTCACGACCGTCCCGGGCGTCCGCGAGGACGTCACCGAGATCATCCTGAACATCAAGGGACTCGTCGTCTCCTCCGAGCACGACGAGCCGATCACCGCCTACCTGCGCAAGCAGGGAGCCGGCCAGGTCACCGCTGCGGACATCTCGGCTCCGGCCGGTGTCGAGATCCACAACCCGGAGCTCGTCATCGCCACGCTGAACGACAAGGCGAAGTTCGAGCTCGAGCTCACGATCGAGCGCGGCCGCGGCTACGTCTCGGCGACCCAGAACCGCAGCGAGTTCTCCGAGGCCGGCCAGATCCCGGTCGACTCGATCTACTCGCCCGTGCTGAAGGTCACCTACCGCGTCGAGGCCACCCGTGCCGGCGAGCGCACCGACTTCGACCGCCTGGTCGTGGACGTGGAGACGAAGGCGGCGATCTCGCCGCGCGACGCCATCGCCTCCGCCGGACGCACGCTGACCGAGCTGTTCGGTCTCGCCCGCGAGCTGAACAACGCGGCCGAGGGCATCGAGATCGGCCCCGCGCCGGTCGACGCGGTCCTCTCGACCGAGCTGTCCATGCCCATCGAGGACCTCGACCTCTCGGTGCGCAGCTACAACTGCCTCAAGCGCGAGGGCATCAACAACGTCAATGAGCTCGTCGCCCTCTCGGAGACGCAGCTCATGAACATCCGCAACTTCGGTCAGAAGTCGGTGGATGAGGTCAAGGAGAAGCTGACGGAGCTCGGCCTGTCGCTCAAGGACTCGGTCCCCGGGTTCGACGGCGCCCACTTCTACAGCTACGACGACGAGAGCATCTAGGTCCTCCGCTCCGGAGCCCCGGCTCCTCGCGTCCGACCTGCTGACACCCCTTTAGTACTGGAGTAAACCCATGCCCAAGCCCACCAAGGGCCCCCGCCTCGGAGGCGGACCCGCACACGAGCGCCTGCTGCTGGCGAACCTGGCCGCGGCCCTGTTCACGCACAAGAGCATCAAGACGACCGAGACCAAGGCCAAGCGCCTTCGTCCGCTCGCCGAGCGCCTGGTGACCTTCGCCAAGCGCGGCGACCTGCACGCCCGCCGTCGCGTCCTCGCGACGATCGGCGACAAGTCGGTCGTCCACGAGCTCTTCACCGAGATCGCTCCGCTCGTCGCCGAGCGCGAGGGCGGCTACACCCGCATCACCAAGATCGGCCCCCGCAAGGGAGACAACGCGCCCATGGCCGTGATCGAGCTCGTCCTCGAGCCCGTCACGCCCAAGGCGAAGAAGTCGCGCACCGCCACGGCGCCCGTGTCCGCTCCGGTGGACGAGGCCCCCGCCGAGGAGACCACTGCCGAGGAGACCCCCGTCGAGGAGGCGCCCGTGCAGGACGCTCCCGTCGAGGACGCCGCGCAGGACGCTCCTGTCGAGGAGACCGGCGCGACCAAGTAGTCACGCCCCCTCTGCCGAGAGCCCTCCGTCCCCTCCGGGGCGGGGGGCTCTCGTCGTTCCACGGGGCCGAGTGGCGCGAATCGTCGCTTACGATGGCACGGCTGCGCTCGTCGGGTGCGGCCGCGTCACGACCGGCGCTCCCGGGGTCCGCCCCGACGATCCTCGGAGGACTTCTTTGCGACTGCGCTCCTCGGCCGCTGCGGCGCTCCTCGCCCTGGCACTCGCGGGCGGAGTGAGCGGCTGCGCCTCCGGCGAGGTGATCGACGTGCCGGAGTCGGCGGGTCTCGCGAGCACGACCCCCGTGCCGTCGGCCGCACCGACCGTGTCCTCCGTGCCCTCCGTGCCGTCGAGCGAGGGCGTGGACTGCGCGACCGCTCTCCCCGCCTCCCTGGTCGAGCAGGAGGCCGGCTCGACGGCGGGCACCGTGTCGATCACCGCCGCGGGAGACACGTGCTCCTACGCCGTCGACGGCGGCGACCCGGTCGTCGTGCTGACGCTGCACCGCGGGCCCCTCGTCGAGACCTTCACCGGTGCGGGCGAGGCGCTCGGCGCCGTGCCGGTCTCGCTGGGCACGGCCGCCTACTGGGTGCAGGGCATCGCCTCCGCTCCCTCCGAGCTGGCCGTGCTCGCAGGCGGCTGGGAGGCGCGGATCGTCTCCTCGGTCGGCGAGCAGTCGACGCTGGTCGGCTGGGCGGTCTCGGCCCTGGCGGCCGTCGACGTCCCGCTCGCGGTCGCCTGAGCCGCGACCACGGCGCGCTCTAGACTCGTCTGATGCTCCACCGCGTCCGCCTCGACCTGGCCTACGACGGCTCGCACTTCTCCGGGTGGGCCAAGCAGCCCGGCCTCCGCACCGTGCAGGGGGTGCTCGAGGAGTCGCTCGCCCTGGTGCTGCGCTCCGAGCAGCACCCGACCGTGACGGTCGCCGGGCGCACCGACGTCGGCGTGCACGCCAGCGCCCAGGTCGCCCACGTCGACCTCACCCCCGAGCAGTGGGGCCGCATCAGCACCGGCCGGCGCCGACCGGGGGAGGAGCCGTTCCCGCCCGCGTCGATCCTGGAGCGGCGGCTCCGCGGGATCCTCGGGCAGTACACCGACGTCTCGGTGCACCGGGTGACGGAGGCGCCGGAGGGGTTCGACGCGCGGTTCTCGGCGCGCTGGCGGCGGTACGAGTACCGGCTGGCCGACGCCTCCTCGATGCGCCACCCGCTCGACCGCACGTACACCACCTGGATCACCGACTCCCTCGACCTCGACGCGATGTCGGCCGCGGCCCGCTCGCTCCTGGGCCTGCACGACTACGCGTCGTTCTGCCGTGCCCGCGCAGGGGCCACCACCATCCGGAGCCTGCTCGACTTCACCTGGGAGCGAGACGCCGACGGAGTCCTGCACGCCCACCTGCGCGCGGACGCCTTCTGCCACAGCATGGTGCGGGCCCTCGTGGGGGCGTGCGTCGCGGTCGGCGCCGGGAAGCTCGAGGCGGGGGCGGTCCCGCTGCTGCGGGACGCCGCCCGACGGACCAACGCGTTCGCGGTGATGCCGGCCCGCGGCCTCATCCTCCGCGAGGTCGACTACCCCGAGGACGACGCGCTCGCCGAGCGGGCCCTGCTCACCCGCGCGAAGCGCACCGTGCGGACCGAGGGGCCGGACCCGGAGGACTCGGAGTGAGGCGAGGGTGCGCGACCGCGCCCCGCGACCCGTGGCGGCTCGGGTCGCACCTCCCGCCGCCGGAGCCCCTGCCGCCACGATCCGTGCTTGGCCGCACGGGGGCTTTGCTGTAATGTCGACCCTTGGTGTTTTCGGCCGTGTGCCGAGCGCCCGAAGTTGAGCCCTCCACCGGATCGGTTCGGCCCCTCGCGGGTCGAACGGCCACGGAGCGGGATCCACGAACACCTCACTCCGACCAGAAAGCAGCACTCACGTGACTCGCACTTTTTCTCCGAAGCCGGCTGACGTCCAGCACGACTGGATCGTCATCGACGCGTCCGACGTCGTGCTCGGCCGTCTCGCCACCCACGCCGCGGCGCTCCTGCGCGGCAAGCACAAGGCCACCTTCGCGCCGCACATGGACATGGGCGACTTCGTCATCATCGTCAACGCGGAGAAGGTCGCCCTCACCGGCCAGAAGCTCCTCCAGAAGAAGGCCTACCGCCACTCCGGCTACCCGGGCGGCCTCTCGGCCACCACGTACGCCGAGCTCCTCGAGAAGAACCCGGTCCGCGCCGTCGAGAAGGCCATCCGCGGCATGCTCCCCAAGAACTCCCTCGGCCGCGCCCAGCTGCGCAAGCTGAAGGTCTACACGGGATCCGAGCACCCCCACGCGGCCCAGCAGCCGCAGGCGTACGCCTTCACCCAGGTCGCCCAGTAGGCTCCGGCCCTCCCCGACACCCCAGACTTCGAAGACAAAGGATCACCTACACCGTGGCGAAGATCGCAGACCAGATCGACGTGGCTCCCGAGAGCTACTCCACCGAAAGCCCGGCCACCGAGGCGTCCACGACGCCCCGCGCCGTCCTCAACGTCTCCGGCGCAGCCGTGGGCCGACGCAAGCAGGCCATCGCCCGCGTGCGACTCGTCCCCGGCAACGGCGGCATGACCGTCAACGCCCGCGAGTTCGCGGAGTACTTCCCCAACAAGCTGCACCAGCAGCTGATCACCGACCCCTTCAAGGTGCTCGACCTGATCGGCTCCTACGACGTGGTCGCCAAGATCACCGGCGGCGGCCCCTCGGGCCAGGCCGGCGCGCTGCGCCTCGCCATCGCCCGTGCGCTCAACGAGATCGACCGCGAGAACAACCGCGCGATCCTGAAGAAGGCGGGCTTCCTGACCCGCGACGCCCGCGTCATCGAGCGCAAGAAGGCCGGTCTCAAGAAGGCCCGCAAGGCGTCCCAGTTCTCGAAGCGCTAGTCGACGCGGCCTGACGGCCGCACGACCAGCAGCTCGAGAAGGGACTGCGCACCATGCCGCGCCTGTTCGGAACAGACGGCGTCCGTGGCCTCGCTAATCGCGAGGTCACGGCCGACCTGGCTCTCGGCCTCGCCCAGGCGGCCGCCCGTGTACTCGGAGCGGCCGCCCGGGCCGAGGGCCGTCGGCCCGTCGCCGTGCTCGCCCGCGACCCCCGCATCTCCGGTCAGTTCATCGGAGCCGCGGTCGCGGCGGGTCTCGCGAGCGCGGGAGTCGACGTGCTCGACGCCGGCGTCATCCCGACGCCCGCCACCGCCTACCTCATCGCCGACGAGAACGCCGACTTCGGCGTGATGATCTCGGCCTCGCACAACCCCGCAGCCGACAACGGCATCAAGTTCTTCGCCGCAGGCGGACGCAAACTCCCGGACGAGCTCGAGAACCGCATCGAAGCGGCCCTCGGAGTCCCCCCGCTCACGCCGACCGGAGCCGACGTCGGCCGCATCACCCGCTTCTCCGACGCGGAGGACCGTTACGTCCTCCACCTGCTCGGATCCCTCGAGGGCACCCGTCTCGACGGCCTGCACGTGGTCATCGACTGCGCGCACGGCGCCGCCGCCGGCATCTCGCCCCAGGTGTTCACCGACGCCGGAGCGACCGTCACCGTCATCGGCAACGACCCCGACGGCCTCAACATCAACGACGGAGTGGGCTCCACCCACCTCGACAACGTCGCCGAGGCCGTCCGCGCGGCCGGCGCCGACATCGGCATCGCCCACGACGGCGACGCCGACCGCTGCCTCGCGGTGGACGCCCAGGGCCGCATCGTCGACGGCGACCAGATCATGGCGATCCTCGCGACAGCCATGGCCCGCCGCGGCGCCCTCCGCGACGACGTCCTCGTGGCCACCGTCATGAGCAACCTCGGCCTCAAGCTCGCCATGCGCGACGCCGGCATCCGCGTCATCGAGACCGCGGTCGGTGACCGCTACGTCCTCGAGGCGATGAACGACGGCGGCTACTCGCTCGGCGGGGAGCAGTCCGGCCACGTCATCATGAGCCGCTACGCCACCACCGGCGACGGGGTGCTCACCGGCCTCCAGCTCGCGGCCGAGATGGCCCGGACCGGACGCACGATCGCCGACCTGGCCGCAGTCATGTCCGTCTTCCCGCAGACCCTCCTCAACGTGCGCGGCGTCGACCGCGAGGGCGTCCGCGACGACGAGGTCATCGCCTCCGCCGTCGCCGACGCCACCGCCGAGCTCGGCAGCGACGGCCGCGTGCTCCTGCGCCCCTCCGGCACCGAGCCGATGGTGCGCGTCATGGTCGAAGCGAAGACGCAGGAGACGGCCGACCGCCTCGCCGAATCGCTCGCCGCGGTCGTGCTCGAGCGGCTGCGCTCTTAGGGAGCCGCTCCCTGCGCGGCTCCTCGCGGTCGGCCTGGAGAGGTGGTCGCGATGGGTGGAGCGGGGCGCGTTCGCCGCGGGTGAATCGCTTTGCACGCGATTCCCACGACGGCTCGTGGGTTGGGCCGCTCCCTGCGCGGCTCCTCGCGGTCGGCCTGGAGAGGTGGTCGCGATGGGTGGAGCGGGGTGCGTTCGCCGCGCGGGAATCGCTTGGCACGCGATTCCCACGACGGCTCGTGGGTTGGGCCGCTCCCTGCGCGGCTCCTCGCGGTCGGCCTGGAGAGGTGGTCGCGACGGGTGGAGCGGGGTGCGTTCGCCGCGGGTGAATCGCTTGGCACGCGATTCCCACGACGGCTCGTGGGTTGGGCCGCTCCCTGCGCGGCTCCTCGCGGTCGGCCTGGAGAGGTGGTCGCGATGGGTGGAGCGGGGCGCGTTCGCCGCGGGTGAATCGCTTGGCACGCGGCTGTGTTCGTTGCGGGGCCGCTCCCTGCGCGGCCCCTCGCGGTCGGCTTCGCGAGGTGGTTGCGATGGGTGGAGCGGGGCGCGTTCGCCGCGTGGGAATCGCTTGGCACGCGGCGGTGCTTGTTGCGGGGCCGCTCCTTGCGCGGCACCTCGCGGTCGGCTTCGCGAGGTCGTTGCGCGGGTGGAGCGGGTCGCGTTAGCCGCGCGAAAATCGCTTGGCACGCGATTCACGCTGACGGCTCGTGGGTGGCGGCGAGCCTGCGCCGATCCTGCGGTGGAGGGGTTCGAGGAGGTCGGTGGCTGCGCGGTGCGCGCGGCGGCGAACAGCGACCGGGGGCGCAGTCAGATCTTGCGGAGGAGGACCGAGGAGACGGTGTGGTCGGCCTGCTTGCGGAGGACCAGGCTCGCGCGGGAGCGGGTGGGGCGCACGTTCTGCAGCAGGTTCGGCTCGTTGATCGCGGCCCAGATGCTCCGCGCGCGCTCGCGGGCCTCATCCGGGCTGAGCGCCGCGTATCGGTGGAAGTAGGAGTTCGGATTCGCGAACGCGCCCTGCTGCAGGGTGAGGAAGCGCTCCTCGTACCAGCGCGCGATGTCGCTGGTCCGGGCGTCGACGTAGACGGTGAAGTCGAACAGGTCGCTCACCGCCAGGCCGTGACCGGGTACCGGCGGCTGCAGCACGTTCAGGCCCTCGACGATCAGCACGTCCGGCCGCCGCACGACGATCTCGGCGTCGGGGACGATGTCGTAGGAGAGGTGCGAGTAGAACGGCGCGCGCACCTCCGCGGCCCCGCCCTTCACCTCCGAGACGAAGCGGAGCAGCGCCCGCCGGTCGTACGACTCGGGGAAGCCCTTGCGGCTCATCAGACCGCGGCGCTCCAGCTCGCGGTTGGGCAGCAGGAAGCCGTCGGTGGTCACCAGCTCGACGCGGGGCGTGTCCTCCCAGCGGGCGAGCAGCTCCCGAAGCAGGCGCGCGATCGTCGACTTGCCCACCGCGACCGACCCCGCGACGCCGATCACGAACGGAGTCGGCTGCGCGCGCTCCCCGAGGAACGTGCTCGTCGCGCGGTGCAGGTGCCGCGCGCCACCGGCGTACAGGCTCAGCAGGCGCGAGAGCGGCAGGTAGACCTCCGCGACCTCGGTGAGGCTCAGCCGGTCGCCCAGCCCCCGCAGCTGCACGACCTCGGTCTCCGACAGCGGCAGCTCCGTGGTGCGGGCGAGCTCGGCCCAGTCGGAGCGGACGATCTCGACGAAGGGGGAGGGGTGCGCGTCGCGCGCGGGATCGCGAGGAGACGACGGCATGGGGACCGATCCTAGCGTCCGCCCCGCCGGGTGCCCGACGCCGCGGGAGGCGCCTCCGCGCCGCTTAGAATCGAGCGCATGTGTGGAATCGTTGGATACGTCGGTGAGCGCGACAGCCTGGCCGTGCTGCTCGGGGGCCTGAAGCGTCTGGAGTACCGCGGCTACGACTCGGCCGGCGTGGCCGTGATCGACGCCGACGGGCAGCTCGACAGCCGCAAGCGCTCGGGCAAGCTCAGCGTCCTCGTCGACGACCTCGAAGCGCACCCGCTGGCCGAGGGCACCACGGGCATCGGCCACACCCGCTGGGCGACGCACGGCGGCCCGACCGACCGCAACGCCCACCCCCACCTCGCGGACGAGGGCAGGCTCGCCGTCATCCACAACGGCATCATCGAGAACTTCCAGCCGCTCAAGGAGCAGCTGCTCGCCGAGGGCGCCGTCTTCGAGAGCGAGACCGACACCGAGGTCGCCGCGCACCTGATCGCCCGCGAGTACCGCCGCACCGGCGACCTCGTGCTCGCCTTCCAGGCCGTCGTCGCGCACCTCGAGGGCGCGTTCACCCTGCTCGCCCTGCACCAGGACCAGCCCGGCGTGGTCGTCGGCGCGCGCCGCAACTCGCCGCTCGTGATCGGCCTGGGCGACGGGGAGAACTTCCTCGGCTCCGACGTCGCGGCGTTCGTCGAGTTCACCCGCCGCGCGGTCGCCATCGGCCAGGACCAGATCGTCACGATCACCCCGGAGCTCGTCACGGTGACCGACTTCTTCGGCAACCCCGTCGAGACCGAGCCGTTCGAGATCGCCTGGGACGCGTCGGCGTCCGAGAAGGGCGGCTGGTCGAGCTTCATGGCGAAGGAGATCACCGAGGGCCCCGAGGCCGTCGCGAACACGCTCCGCGGCCGCATCCACGAGGGCGCGATCACGCTGCCCGAGCTCGACGCGCTCGGTCCGGTGCTGACGGAGATCGACCGCATCACGATCATCGCCTGCGGCACGGCCGCCTACTCGGGCATGGTCGCCAAGTACGCGATCGAGAAATGGGCGCGCGTCCCCGTCGAGGTCGAGCTCAGCCACGAGTTCCGCTACCGCGACCCGGTGCTCACCCCGCGCACCCTCGTCGTCTCGATCAGCCAGTCCGGCGAGACGATGGACACGCTGATGGCGGTCAAGTACGCCCGCGAGCACGGCGCCAAGACGCTCTCGGTCTGCAACACCCAGGGCGCGACGATCCCGCGCGAGTCGGACGCCGTGCTCTACACGCACGCGGGACCCGAGGTGGCGGTCGCCTCGACCAAGGCCTTCGTCGCCCAGATCGCGGCGCTCTACCTCTTCGGGCTGCATCTGGCCGCGGTGCGCGGAGCCGCCTCCACCGAGCTCGTCGCCTCGCAGGCGGCCCAGCTCGCCGCGATCCCGGAGAAGCTCTCCCGCGTGCTCGACGCCTCCGACGACATCGCCCAGCTGGCCGGCTGGATGGCCGACACCCGCGCGGTGCTGTTCCTCGGCCGCCACGTCGGCTACCCGGTGGCGCTCGAGGGCGCGCTGAAGCTCAAGGAGCTCGCCTACATCCACGCCGAGGGCTTCGCGGCGGGCGAGCTCAAGCACGGCCCGATCGCGCTGATCGAGCCGGGCCAGGTCGTGTTCGTGATCGTGCCGAGCCCGAGCGAGTCGTACGAGCTGCAGCGAAAGGTGATCTCGAACATCCAGGAGATCAAGGCCCGCGGCGCCCGCGTCATCGCGATCGCGGAGCAGGGCGACACGGCCGCGATCCAGATCGCCGACGAGGTCGTGCCGATCCCGCTCGCCGACCCGCTGTTCGAGCCGCTGCTCGCCGTCACCCCGCTGCAGATGTTCGCGATGGAGCTCGCCGCCGCCAAGGGCCTCGACGTCGACCAGCCGCGCAACCTCGCCAAGTCGGTCACGGTCGAGTGATCGAGCCGTGATCGTGGGGATCGGGGTGGACGTCGTGGACCTCGCGCGCTTCGAGCGCTCGCTGACGCGCACGCCCCGGCTCCGCGACCGGCTGTTCGCCGAGAGCGAACGCTCGCTCCCCGTCGCCTCACTGGCGGGCCGCTTCGCCGCCAAGGAGGCGCTGATCAAGGCGCTCGGCGACTCCGTGGGCGCCGGGTGGCACGACATGGTCGTCGAGCGGGACGAGCACGGGAATCCGTCCTTCGCGCTGCACGGCCCGGCCCGGGCGGCCGCGGAGGCGCGGGGGATCACGCGCGTGCACCTCTCGATGACGCACGACGCGGGCGTCGCCTGCGCGTTCGTGGTGGCCGAGTCGTGAGCGTCCCTGCGTCGTACCGCGAGGCGGTGATCGACGTCGACGCGATGGCGGCGAACGCCGCGCGTCTGCGCGAGCTCACCGGCGCTCGCCGGCTCATGGCCGTCGTCAAGGCCAACGGCTACGGGCACGGCGCCCTGGCCGCGGCGCAGGCGGCGCTCGACGGCGGCGCGGACGCCCTCGGCACCGCGGAGCTGCGGGAGGCCGTGGCCCTGCGCGAGGCCGGCGTCGTCGCTCCGATCCTCTGCTGGCTGCACGACCCCGGCGAGGACTTCGATGCGGCGCTCGAGCACTCGATCGACGTCGCCGTCTCCTCGGTCGACCAGCTCGGCACGCTCGCACAGTCGGCGGAGGACCGCGGAGTGCGCGCGGCCGTGCAGCTCAAGGTCGACACGGGCCTCAGCCGCAACGGCGCCGCGGAGGAGGAGTGGCCGCACCTGGCGGAGGCGCTCGCCCGTCACAGCGCTCGCGGCACCGTCCACCTCACCGGGCTGTTCTCGCACCTGTCCAACACCTCGCGCGAGGACGACCTCGCCCAGCTCGCGCTCCTCCGCCGCGCCGAGGCCGTGCTGGCCGCGCACGGGGTGCAGGCGCCGGTCCTGCACCTCGCGGCGACGGCGGCGGCGCTGCGCCTTCCGGAGGCACGCCTCGACATGGTGCGCAGCGGCATCGCCCTCTACGGACTCTCGCCGTTCGAGGACGAGACCTCTCTCCAGCTCGGGCTCGTCCCGGCGATGACGCTCCAGGGCCGCGTCGCCGGCGTCCGCCGGGTGCCCCACGGGACCGGCGTGAGCTACGACTACACCTGGCGGGCCGAGGGCGGGACGACCCTCGCGCTCGTGCCGTTCGGCTACGCGGACGGCATCCCGCGGAGCGCCTCCGGTGTCGCGGAGGTCTCGATCGGCGGCCGCCGCCACCGGATCGCCGGGCGGGTCGCGATGGACCAGTTCGTCGTCGACGTGGGGGATGCGGGCGTTGCGACGGGCGACCCGGTGACGCTCTGGGGCGACCCGACGACCGGCGTCCCCTCGGTCGACGAGTGGGCGCGGTGGTGCGGCACCATCAACTACGAGCTGGTCACCCGGCTCGGGCCGCGCGTCCAGCGGCGGCTGCTGAGCGCGGCGGACGGCCGTGCCTGAGCGCTCCTGGTTCGCGGACCGCGTCGTCGAGGTCGCTGATCCGGAGGCCATGGCGGAGCTCGGCCGCGAGCTCGGCCGAGTGCTGCGCGCCGGCGACCTGCTGGTGCTGACGGGGCCGCTCGGCGCGGGCAAGACGACCTTCACGCGCGGGCTCGGCGAGGGCCTCGACGTGCGGGGTCCCGTGACGAGCCCCACCTTCGTGATCGCGCGGACGCACCCGCCGCTGCACGACGGGCCGCCGCTCGTGCACGTCGACGCCTACCGCGTGGGCTCGCCGGTCGAGCTCGACGACCTCGACCTCGATCCGGCGCGCTCGGTGGTCGTCGTGGAGTGGGGGGCCGGGATGCTGGACGGCGTCGCGGAGTCCTGGCTCGACGTGGTCATCGAGCGGCCGACCGCCGGCTCCGACGCCGAGGAGGGCGAGGAGCCGATCGAGCCGCGGACCGTCCGCTTCCGCGGCACCGGCTGGAGCTGAGCCCGCGGGTACCCTGGACGCGTGCTCCTCGCGATCGACACCTCCTCCGGAACCTCCGTCGCCGTCGTCGACTCCGCTGGCGCCGTGCGCTCGGAGCGCACCGAGACCGACACCATGCGCCACGCGGAGGTGGTCGGCCGGCTGATCCAGGAGGCGCTCGAGGCGGCCGACGTGGCTCCCGGGGGCATCGAGGCGGTCGCCGTGGGCATGGGCCCCGGCCCCTTCACCGGCCTCCGGGTCGGGATCGCCGCCGCCCGGGCCTTCGCGCTCGGCCGCGGCGTCCCCACCCTCCCCGTGGTCTCGCACGACGCGATCGCGCTCGCCGCGCTGCGGCACGGGCGCGCCGCCGGCTTCCTCGTCGTCACCGACGCCCGCCGCCGCGAGCTGTACTGGAGCGCCTACGACGGGCTCGACGATCAGGGACTCCCCGTCCGCCTCGCCGGCCCGGGCCTGGACAAGCCGCCGGCCCTCCCGCATCCGGAGCTCCCGCGCCTGGAGGCCGAGTCGGTCTCCGCCGGCGAGCTCGGAGTCGTGGCCGCCCGCCTGCGCGCGGCCGGCCGGCCCGGTGCCGCGGACGAGCCCCTCTACCTCCGCTCGCCCGACGTCACGCTGTCGGCCGGCCCCAAGCGGGTGACCGCATGAGCGAGGCCGTGCTCCGCGACGCGCAGGCGGACGACCTCGACGCCGTCATGGCGATCGAGCAGTCCGAGTTCGTCGGCGACGCCTGGTCGCGGGGGATGATGGCGGAGGAGATCCGGAGCCGTCACACCCGGTACCTGGTCGCCGAGCAGGACGGCGAGGTGGTCGGCTACGCCGGGCTCCTCTGCCCCGTCGGCGCTCACGAGGGCGACGTGCAGACGATCGCGGTCGTCGCCCGGGTCCGCCGCACCGGCCTCGGCCGCCGACTGCTGCGCGCGCTCCTCGAGGCGGCCCGCGAGCGAGGCGCCCGCGAGGTCTTCCTCGAGGTCCGCGCCGACAACCCCGCCGCGCAGACCCTCTACCGCTCGGAGGGCTTCGAGGAGATCGGCGTCCGCCCCGCCTACTACCAGCCCGACGGAGTGGACGCGATCGTGATGCGCCTGCCGCCGACCCCGACCCAGGAGACCCCGTGAGCACCGGACCCCTCGTCCTCGGCATCGAGACCAGCTGCGACGAGACGGGGATCGGCATCGTCCGCGGCACGACGCTGCTCTCGAACACCATCGCCTCCTCGATGGAGGAGCACGCCCGCTACGGCGGCGTCGTGCCCGAGGTGGCCGCCCGGGCGCACCTGGAGGCGCTCGAGCCCGCCCTGCACGCGGCGCTCTCCGAGGCCGGTGTCGCGCTCGGCGACCTGGACGCGATCGCGGTCACCAGCGGACCGGGACTCTCGGGCGCACTCATGGTCGGCGTCGGAGCGGCGAAGGCGCTCGCCGTCTCGCTCGGCCTGCCGCTCTACGCCGTGAACCACCTCGTCGGACATGTGGGAGCCGACGTCCTCCGGGCCGACGGCAGCGAGGGCAGCCCCGTCGAGGTGCCGACGATCGCGCTGCTGGTCTCGGGCGGGCACACCTCGCTCCTGCACGTGCGCGATCTGGTGTCGGACGTCGAGCTGCTCGGCGAGACCATCGACGACGCCGCCGGCGAGGCCTTCGACAAGGTGGCGCGCGTCCTGGGCCTGCCCTATCCCGGCGGACCGCAGATCGACCGGGTGGCGGCGGACGGGGACCCGAAGGCGATCCGCTTCCCCCGCGGGCTCAGCCTGCCGAAGGACCTCGAGCGCCACCGCTACGACTTCTCGTTCTCAGGGCTGAAGACCGCGGTCGCCCGCTGGGTCGAGAAGCGCCAGGACGCGGGGGAGGAGGTGCCCGTGGCCGACGTCGCGGCGAGCTTCCGCGAGGCGGTCGCCGACGTCCTGCTCACGAAGGCGTTCGCCGCCTGCCGCGACCGGGGCGTGCCGCGCCTCCTGCTCGGGGGCGGCGTGGTCGCCAACGCCCGGGTGCGCGCTCTGGCGGAGGAGCGGTGCGCGGCCGCGGGAGTGACCCTGCGGATCCCGGCGCTCTCGCTCTGCACCGACAACGGCGCGATGATCGCCGCACTGGCGGCGCAGCTGATCGAGGCGGGGCATCCGCCGTCGGGGCTCGGCTTCGGGGCCGACTCGACCCTCCCGGTCACCGAGATCCAGGTCCGCTGAGGCCTCTACCGGGCGGCGGCCGGGCCGCGCAAGCGCCGTCCAGCTTTTTGACAGGCGGATCGTGCCACTGCCACTCTTGGCCGCATCCGCTCGTTCCTGACCCTGGGGGATTCCATGACCACTCCGTACACGCCCGCGTCCGACCGCTACAACATCCTGGCGATCATCGGCTTCATCGCCTCGTTCTTCGTCTCCATCGTGGGCATCGTGCTGGGCTTCATCGCCCTGTCGCAGATCAAGCGCACGGGGGAGAAGGGCCGCGGCCTCGCCCTCGCCGCCGTCATCATCGGCTTCGTCGCGATCATCATCACCATCATCTCGTTCGTCGCGCTCTTCTCGATCGCGGCGACCATGCCCACGACCGGGTACTGATCGACACGCCTCCGAGGCTCGGGGGCGCCCGCACCACCAGGAGGACACCGTGACCGACGACACCGCGCCCGGACCGCAGACCGGACCGGCGCCCGCGCCGTTCGCCCCTCCGCTCGGCGAGCCGTCGGCGGCCTACCCGCCGCCGACGGCCGCCGCCGATCCCTACCCCGGTCTCCCGCCCCGCCGCCCGCCGATGAATCCGCTCGCGGTCGCGGCTCTGGTGTGCGGACTGCTGGGGCTGGCGCCCGCCGCCATCGTCCTCGGCCACATCGGCTTCGCCCAGGCCCGACGCTCCGGACAGCGCGGCCGCGGTCTCGCGGTCGCCGGCTTCGTGCTGGGCTACCTCGCGATCGTCCTCGCGGTGATCGCCTACCTCGCCTGGACGGCCTTCGTCGGCGACCTGCGCGACGGCGGGTACCTGCCCGCGTGAGCGGACGGAACCCCTCCGCCGCCGCCCGGGTGCTGGCTAGACTCGCGCCATGAGCGACGACAGCACCCGTCCCGGCCCCGGCTCCGACGAGCAGCACGGCTCCGTCCCGGTCCCGCCGGCCCCGCCCGTCCCCCCGGCTCCGCCCGCTCCGCCCTCGGCCGCGTCGCAGCCGTCGGTGCCGCTCGCCGACTCCGCACCGCCGGCCTACGGGTCGCCGCCGCCGCCCGCGTACCCCTCGGCGCCCGCCTACTCCTCCGCGCCCGGCCACCCCGCCGCCTATGCGGCCGCACCGGCGCCCGTCGTCCCCCGCACGCTGAGCCTCGTCGGGATGATCCTCGGCATCGTCGGCCTGGTCATCACGCTCTTCGCCGCCGGTTTCGGCTTCCTGCTGTCGGCTCCGGCCGTCGTGCTCGGCTTCCTCGGACGCCGGCGCGAGCCGGCCGCGCGCGGCTTCGCGCTGACCGCGATCATCACCGGGTTCGCCGGCATCGCCGTCTCGCTGATCTACCTGGCGGTCTTCCTCGTCTTCGTCGTGGTCGCCCTCGCCGCCGGCACCTCCGGCTACTGAGCCGGCGCGGGCCGCTCGACGCGCTCCGCGAGCAGCGCGCGGTGGCGCCCGGCGATCCGCGTCAGGATCAGCACCGCGCTGCCGGTGCCGGAGAGGCCCAGCCGCTTGCGGAAGCGGGCGGGGTCGACGTCCACCCCGCGCTTCTTGATCTCGAGCACGCCGATGCCGCGGGTGCGCAGCTCCTTCGCCAGCGTGCGCTCGTCCAGCGGCAGCTCGGCGAGGACCCGGAAGCTGCGGAGGAAGGGCGAGGCGGCCGCATCGTCGCCCGTCAGGTAGGCGATGCCGGGCGAGAGCATCCGCGAGCCGCTGGAGCGCGCGAGCTCGCCCAGGAGGCGCGCGCGGATCGCGGAGCCGTCCGGCTCGTGCACGAACGCGCCGAGGGGGCCGACCTCCTCGTCCTCGCTGTCGCCCGCCGCGGTGAGCTCGGAGGAGCCGGTCGCGCCGAGCAGCAGAGCGGAGCGGCGCACGCCCGGGCGCGCCAGAGAACCGAACCAGAGCCCGGTCTCGACCAGCTCCCCGTCGACCGAGACCCACTGCGCCTCGGCGTCCCGCGGCAGGCGCTCGCGGTCGAAGCCGGGACCCACCTTCACGCCCACGGGACGCTGCTCGGCCAGGCCGAACGCGAAGTCGAGCGAGGGGGAGTAGTCGTCCGGATCGTCGAGCCGGCGGGTCTCGCGGTGGCCCGCCGTGCGGCGTGCCGGGTCCAGGTAGACGGCGTCGAAGCCGTCGAGGTCGAAGGCCTCGGCCGTCGAGTGCACGGCGCTCGCCGCGGGGAACGGGGCGAGGTTGAAGCTGGCCAGGGTCGCGGTGACCTCGTCGGCCTCGACGGCGGTGACCGCCAGGTCGATCGCGGCCATCGCGAGGGCGTCGCCGCCGATCCCGCTGCCGAGGTCGGCGACGCGCGCCGCTCCCGCCGCGGCGAACCGGCCGGCGTGCAGGGCGGCGACGCGCAGCCGCGTCGCCTGCTCGAGTCCCGCGTCCGTGAAGAGCATCGAGCGGGCGAACTCGCCGAACTTCGCCTCCGCCTTCTGCCGGAGCCTCGCCTGGGTGAGCACCGCGGCGACGAGGACGGGGGAGTGGCCGGCGGCCCGGAGGCGTGCCACGGCCCGCACCAGGTCGTCGGACCGGTAGCCGTCGAGGGAGTCGAGGAGCCGGAGGCCCTCGGGGGAGAGGAGCTCGACCAGCTCGTCGCGTCGCATCCGGCCATGGTAGGCCACGGCCTCCCGGCGGGTCCGCCGCCCCGCTTGGCACTCTGATTGCACGAGTGCCAGCGGAGCCCCTACGATGGATCTAGCACTCTCGGAGCGTGTGTGCCAGAACCGCGTTCCGCCCACATCGTCGTCAAGAAAGAGGTCAACCGTGTCGGTGTCCATCAAGCCGCTCGAAGATCGCATCGTCATCAAGCAGGTCGAGGCGGAGCAGGTGACCGCTTCCGGTCTCGTCATCCCCGATACCGCCAAGGAGAAGCCGCAGGAGGGCGAGGTCGTCGCCGTCGGACCCGGTCGCATCGACGACAACGGCAACCGCGTGCCGCTCGACGTCGCCGTCGGCGACAAGGTGATCTACTCCAAGTACGGCGGAACCGAGGTCAAGTTCGGTGGCGAGGACCTGCTGGTCCTCTCCGCTCGCGACGTCCTCGCGGTCGTCGTCCGCTAGGCAGCATCCCTCGGAAGGGCCCGTCGACCTCGGTCGGCGGGCCCTTCCGTCGTTCCCGGTCCTCCTCGCGGCCAGTGGCCTGATCCGCCCGCTACGGGGCCGTCTCCCCACCCCGCGGCTGCGTAGCATCGGGGGAGTGACCAGCTCCCGCACCCCTGCCGAGTCCGTCTCGCCGTCCCCTTCGGACGTGCCCGTCGGCGAAGGAGTGGAGGCGCTCGGAGCGGCGGGACGCCCGGGCGGGATGTCCGGCACGGGGCTGCTGTTCGCGTTCTCGGCCTACCTGCTCTGGGGTGCGATGCCCCTCTACTTCATCGCGATGGCGCCGGCGTCGCCGTTCGAGATCGTCGCGTTCCGGGTGCTCTTCTCGCTCGTCTTCTGCGTGATCCTGCTCACGGTCCTCCGCGGCTGGCGCTCCTTCGGCGCGCTGCTGCGCCGCCCCCGCCTGCTCGGCGTGATGGCGATCGCGGGCGTGCTCATCTACGTCAACTGGCAGGTCTACGTGATCGCCACGACCACGGGTCACGTCATCGAGGCGGCTCTGGGCTACTTCATGAACCCGCTGGTCACGGTGCTGCTGGGCGTCCTGGTGCTGCGCGAGCGCCTCCGGCCCCTGCAGTGGGCCGCGATGGGCGTCAGCGCGGTCGCGGTGCTGGTCATCGCGGTGGGCTACGGATCCTTCCCGTGGATCTCGCTCGCCCTCGCCTTCTCGTTCGGCCTCTACGGCCTGGTGAAGAGCCGCGTCGGCGGCACGGTGGACGCGGTCGGCGGGCTGACGCTCGAGACGCTCTGGCTGACGCCGCTCGCCGTCGTGCAGCTGGCGGTCGTCGGCTCCACGGTGGGGCTGACCCTGACGACGGAGGGGACGGGGCACGCCCTCATCCTCGCCTCGGCTGGGATCGTCACGGCCGTCCCGCTGCTCCTGTTCGCGGGCGCCGCCCGGCGCCTCCCGCTGTCGATCGTCGGCTTCGTGCAGTACCTGACGCCGTTCCTGCAGTTCCTCGTCGGGGCCTTCGTGCTGCACGAGGAGATGCCGCTCGAGCGCTGGATCGGCTTCGCGCTGGTGTGGGCCGCCCTGGCGATCTTCTCAGGCGACCTCGTCGCCGCGGAGCGCAGACGGCGCCGATCCTCCGTCTGATCTGCGGAACGCGTCGTCCTGGCGCGGCGCGACAGCGGAATGGTAACGATCCGGTCGCGAAACGTATTGGTAACACCCCTGTATTGTTCACGGCTGCTTCGGAGGTTAGGTTGGCCGAGCGGTTGCCACCGGCGCCGCTCCCACTGACACACACCTCTCAAGGAGCAACATGGGCGTTTACGCGAAGGCCGGCTCGGCCCGCGCGCGGTCCCTCCGGGCAACCCTCGGCGGCGTCGCCATTCTGGGCGCCAGCGCTCTCGTCCTCGCCGGCTGCGCCGGCGGCGGCGACAGCGGATCGGGCGGCGACAGCGGCTCGGGCGACCTGTCCCTCAAGATCGGCACGATCCTCCCGCAGACCGGCACCCTCGCCGTCCTCGGCCCGCCCGAGATCGCGGGCGTCGACCAGGCGGTCGTCGACATCAACGACGCCAAGGCCGGCATCACGATCGACGTGGAGCAGAAGGACTCGGGCGACACTACGACCGACATCGCGACGCAGTCGGCCACGTCCCTCATCGCCGACAACGTCTCCGCCATCATCGGCGCGGCGTCCTCGGGCGTCTCGAAGACCTTCATCGACCAGGTGACCCAGGCGGGCGTCGTCCAGATCTCGCCGGCCAACACCTCGCCGGACTTCACGACCTACGACGACGACGGCTACTACTGGCGTACCGCTCCCTCGGACGTGCTCCAGGGCCGCATCCTCGGCAACAAGATCCTCGGCGACGGCAAGACCAACGTCTCGATCCTGTACATGAACGACGCCTACGGCACCGGCCTCGAGAAGAACATCAAGGAGACCCTCGAGGCGGGCGGAGCATCCGTCGCGGCCGAGGAGATCTTCGAGCCGGCCTCGACCGACTTCAACTCGGCGCTGACCTCGGTCCTCGCCCCGAACCCCGACGCGCTGGTCGTCATCTCGTTCGACGAGATCAAGACCATCGCGGAGCAGCTCTCGGCCAAGGGCTTCGACTTCTCGAAGCTCTACGGCACGGACGGCAACTACGGCGTCATCGGCGAGTCCGACACCAACGTCGATATCGCCGGCGCCCAGTTCACCAACCCGGGCGTCCAGGCGTCCGAGGACTTCCAGGGCAAGCTGCAGTCGCTCGTCGAGTCGCAGGGCAACGACGCGCTGACCGTGTTCAGCTACGCGCCGGAGTCGTACGACGCCACGGTCCTGACCGCTCTCGCCGCGCTCCAGGGCAAGGCGACGGACGGTGCGACCATCCGCGACAACCTCATGTCGGTCTCGGAGGGCGGCACCAAGTGCACGACCTTCGCCGACTGCGCGAAGCTCATCGCCGACGGCGAGGACGTCGACTACGACGGCCTCTCCGGCCCGATCTCGTTCGACGAGAACGGCGACACCAGCGAGGCCTCGGTCTCGATCTACAAGTACGGCACGGGCAACACCACCTCCTTCGAGGAGACCGTCGAGGGTTCGCTGAACTGACGACGCGGTGACGCGGCTCCTGCCGCATCCCTGAGGGGCTCGGTCTTCGGACCGGGCCCCTTCGCCGTCCCCGGAGCGCAGAGCAGGAGACGCGCCGGTCGTGCGGACGCAGCGAGGCGCGGCGGTCGTCCGGGAGGGTGACCGCTGTCGGGTGCGGGCGGACGGCTCCGCGGCGTCCAGGGCCCGGCGTGGCGTCGAGGAGCCACCCGGGAGGAGGAGCGGCTCGGGCGGCCGGTGAACCCCTCCGAGCGCCTCTCCCGGCCTCGAGGGGGCGCCCTGCCGGACCGCGGGCGGGAGCGACGACGTCGAGCGGGAACGCAGAAGCGCGCGCCCTCCGGGGGGAGGACGCGCGCTCGTGGTGTGCGGATGGCCTAAGAGGCGCGGAGCAGCTCCGCCTCCTGCGCCAGGCGGTACGTGACGAAGGAACGGCTGTAGTTGCGGCGCTTGCCGCCGGTGGTCTCGGCGATGACGACCTGGGCGTAGACGCCGACGACGCGCCAGCGCTCGTAGTCGCCGATCGCACCGGTGCCGAAGCCGGCTCCGAGTTCCACAGGGGCGGGGGTGTAGCTCTTCATGGTCGGCTCCTTCGAGGCGGACGACGCGGCGCTCGAGGCGCTGCGGGGAGGGGAGGAGATCGGCGACCGATCGCGGTCCCTACCGGGGGAGAGGGGAGCGGGACGTCCCCCTGCAGGGCTGTCCCGTGTCCCCAAAACTACGGCAGGTAGGGCGATATCCTGTCCCCCTCGTGGGGGTCGCTGGTGCGGAGAGACTCTCGCTGTCCTGCCCTCGTCCCGCGGACAGGAGACCGAGTTTCCAGACCGTCGTTCCGCCGACTTCCTGGGGCTTCGAAGGGCATCGCGGAGAGACCGGCGAAGGCCTGTCCGCGCCGGGAGAGCGGCCCCCCGCCTCCCTTCTGCTGCACCCCGTGCCGGCGCGTCTCCGGGCACCGAGCCGCCTGCCTTCCCGCCCTGCTCGGAGTGGTCTCCGAGCCGCCCGGCGCCCTGGGCGAGCGGCCCCGCCTCCGCCCCGGAGCCGCACCGGCCCCTCGGCCCCGCTCGCGCCCGCTCCGCGCCCCGGCAACGACGAAGGGCCCGCCGTCCGGAGACGACGGGCCCTTCGCAGCGGGGGTCAGCCGCCGACGGTCGGGGTGCTCGTGGTGACCTCGTTGGTCGTGGCGAGCGTGCCCAGGTAGAGCTCGATGACCTTCGGATCGTTCATCAGCTCCCGGCCCGCGCCCTCGTAGGCGTCGCGGCCCTGGTCGAGGACGTAGCCGCGGTCGCAGATCTGCAGCGCCCGCCGCGCGTTCTGCTCGACGATCATGATCGAGACGCCCGCGCGGTTGATCCGCTGCACGTTGACGAACGTCTCGTCCTGCCGCATCGGGGACAGGCCGGCGCTGGGCTCGTCGAGCAGCAGCATCGACGGGTCCATCATCAGAGCCCGCGACATCGCCACCATCTGGCGCTCACCGCCCGAGAGCGACCCCGAGCGCTGCTTGAGCCGCTTGCTGAGCTCCGGGAAGAGCTCGGTGACGAACTCGAGCCGCTCCCTGTACAGCTTCGGCTTCTGGTACATGCCCATCTCGAGGTTCTCCTCGATGGTGAGCGACGGGAAGACGTTGTTGTTCTGCGGCACGAAGCCCACGCCCTTGGACACCAGCTTGTCGGCCTTGAGGCCGGTGATGTCCTCGCCGTTCAGCAGGACGGTGCCCTGGCGGATGTTGACCAGGCCGAACATCGCCTTCAGCAGCGTCGACTTGCCTGCACCGTTCGGGCCGATGATCCCGACGAGCTCGCCGCGCTTCACGTAGACGTTCGAGCCGTTGAGGATGTTGACCCCCGGCACGTAGCCCGCGTGCAGGTCGTGCGTCTCGAGGGTGTTCGGAGTCGTCGTGTCGGCGGTCATCTCTCGTCCTTCTCGAATTCGACGGCCGGGGCGTCGGTCGTCGGGGCGACGCTCGTCGGCGCGGAGGCCGACGGGGACGCCGTTCCGGCCGCCGGAGCGTCGTGGCCGGGCGTCGGGATGCCGGCCTGCTCCGCCTGCCGCTCCACGTCCTCGCGGACGAGGTCGGAGTCCATCTCCTCGGCGATCTCGAGCTGGCCCTCGATCGTGCCCAGGTCGGTGTCGTGGTGCGCGCCGAGGTACGCGTCGATGACGGCCGGGTCGTTCATCACGGTCGAGGGCGGGCCCTCGGCGACGACCTTGCCCTCGGCCATCACGATCACCCAGTCGGCGATCGTGTTGACCATGTGCATGTCGTGCTCGACGAAGAGCACGGTCATGCCCTCGTCCTTCAGGTTCACGATGTGACCCAGGAGCGACTGCGTCAGCGCCGGGTTCACGCCGGCCATCGGCTCGTCGAGCATGACGAGCTCGGGCTCCGACATCAGCGCCCGCGCCATCTCGAGCAGCTTCTTCTGGCCGCCCGACAGGCTCGACGCGTAGTCGTCCCGCTTGGTGTCCAGCTTGAACTTCTCGAGCAGGCGGATCGCGCGCTGCTCGATCGAGTCCTCCTCCTTCGACCACAGCGGGCGGATGAGCGAGGTGAAGATGTTCTCGCCCTTCTGCCCCTTCGCGCCGAGCAGCATGTTCTCGAGCACCGTCATGCCGCCGAGCGCCTTGGTGAGCTGGAACGTGCGCACCATGCCCATCCGCGACACCCGGTAGGCCGGGACGTTGGCGAGGTTCTTGCCCTTGAAGTTCCACTTGCCGGTGTTGGGCTTGTCGAAGCCCGTCAGCAGGTTGAAGAACGTGGTCTTGCCGGCCCCGTTCGGGCCGATCAGGGCGGTGATGGATCCGCGGGGGATCTCGAGGTGCTCGACGTCGACCGCGGTCAGGCCGCCGAAGCGGCGGCTGACGTTGTCGGCGACGACGATGGGGTCCTTCTTCCTGACCCCGGGGACGATTGCTTCCTCGGTGATGTCCGAGACCGGCGTCTTAGGCAAAGTGCAGATCCTTCTTCTTGCCGAAGATCCCCTGGGGTCTGAAGATCACCAGGAGCATGAGGGCTACCCCCACCACGATGAACCGGATGGGTCCGGTCTGCACGGTGGTGAGGCGGATGAGGTCGTTGTTGAGGACCCCGGTGTCGATCCCGAGCGTGAGCAGTCCGTCGGTCAGACCGAGGACGACCCAGAAGATGATCGAGCCGACGACGGGTCCGAAGACCGTCGCGGCGCCGCCCAGCAGCATGATCGTGTAGAGGAAGAACGTGAGCTGGGTGCCGTAGTTGTCGGGCTGGAGCGAGCGGGGGAGGATGAACAGCGCTCCTGCGAGGCCTCCGAGCACGCCGCCCAGGATGAGCGCCTGGATCTTGTACGAGAAGACGTTCTTGCCGAGCGAGCGCACGGCGTCCTCGTCCTCGCGGATGCCCTTGATGACGCGGCCCCAGGGGCTGCGCATCAGGAGGAACACCAGGAGGCAGGCCAGGAGCACGAGGCTCCAGCCGACGATCCGCACCCACCACTGGTCCTGGCTGTACGTGAGGACGCCGATGCCCCAGCGGCCCTCGGGGAGCGGGTTGAGGTCGTTGAACGCCTTCGCCGCGCCGTTGATGCCCTCCGAGCCGCCGGTGATCGCCGAGAACTCGGGGGTCTTGACCGAGAGCCGGATGATCTCGGCCGCCGCGATCGTCACGATCGAGAGGTAGTCGGCCCGCAGCCGGAGCGTCGGGATGCCCAGGATGAGCGCGAAGACGGTCGCCGCGACGATCGTCGCGAGGAAGGAGCCCCAGACGGGCCACTCGAACTTGACCGAGGTGATGGCGAAGGCGTAGCCGCCCACCGCCATGAAGCCGGCCTGTCCGAAGTTGAGCAGCCCCGTGAATCCGAAGTGGATGACCAGGCCGATGGTCGCCAGCGCGTAAGCGGCGACAGTGGGATCGACGATCTGCCCGATCGCCAGCCAGATGAAGTTGAGGTTCATGGTGTCCTAGCCGATCCGTTCCTTGCGGCCCAGGATTCCCTGCGGCCTGACCAGGAGGATGATGATCATGAGAACGAGCGGAGCCACGTACTTGAGGTTCTCCGGGATCCAGATCGTCGAGATGTTCATCATCAGTCCGATGATGAGCGAGCCGACCAGCGCGCCGTAGGCGGAGCCGAGTCCGCCGAGCGTGATCGCCGCGAAGATCAGCAGCAGGATCGACGCTCCCGTGTCCCAGCGCAGCGACTGGTAGTAGCCGATGTAGACGCCCGCCAGCGCGGCGAGAGCGCCCGACATCACCCAGACGACGCGGATGACGCGCTCGACGTTGATGCCCGAGGCGGAGGCGAGGGCCCGGTTGTCCGAGACCGCCCGCATCGCCTTGCCGATCTTCGTCTTCGTGAGGACGTAGGCCACGGCGACGATGCAGACGACGCCGACGACGGCGCCGACGATGTCGGTGAACTTCAGGCTGATCCCGAGCTCCGGCACCGTGAAGAACGGAGCGGTGCTGTTGGGGAGCGAGAGCCGGTCGGCTCCGAAGAAGAAGACGAACACGTAGCGCAGGGCCAGCGAGAGGCCGATCGTCACGATCATCAGCGGGATGAGCTGGATGCCCTTCTTCCGCAGCGGCTTCCAGAGCAGCCCGTCCTGGACGAAGCCGAAGGCCCCGCCGAGGATCACCGCGATCGGGATGGCCAGCAGCGCCGGGAGTCCGAAGACCCCGGAGAAGAGGTACGCCATCAGCGCGCCGAAGGTGACCAGCTCGCCGTGGGCGAAGTTGTTCAGGCCGGTCACGCCGTAGATCAGCGAGGCGCCGATCGCCGCGAGGGCGATCAGGAGCCCGAAGATCAGGCCGGTGACGACCTTCGGCCAGAAGATGATCCAGAACGTGTCGGCCGACACCGGCTGGTTCACCGCGTTGGACGTCCCGTCGGGGTTCGTCGCGTCGTTGCCGGTCGTGCCCTCGGTCGCGGGGCTCGTCGGAGCCGCGGAGTCCGTCGGAACCGGGACGGTCGCTCCGGAGCCCTTCGGGTTGGCCGTCGAGACGATGAAGTTCACGATCTGGTTCTGCGAGGCGACGATCTTCACCTGCTTCGGGTTCTGACCCGCGGCGGGGTAGCCCTTGTCGGCGGGCAGGGACTCCTCGTCGACGGTCACCGTGTAGGTGCCCGCGGCGTCGAGGGGGAACGTGGCCCGGCCGTCCTCGCCGGTGGTCACGGTCGCGGAGGCGTCGCCTCCGATCTCGACGGTCACCCCCGTCAGGTTCTCGTTCGTCCCCTGCACGCGGACCCAGGCGATGATCGACTGGTCGGCGGTGGTGGCGGCGAGCGCGGCGGGGGCCGCCGCGGCGATCCCGGTGAGGGTCGCGGCGAGCAGACCCAGGGCCAGGAGCCGGTCTCGGAGCCTCGGGCGTCTCCTATCCACGGGGCGCCTCCCGGTCCGTCGGATGCAGGGTCGTCGAGCGCTGGCGGCGCATCGAACGGCTGGCTGTGAGCAAGACGTCTACCTCTCGTCAGGGTGCACAGACGGATGGGGTCTCCGGGCACGCCCGAATCGCCGTCGTCAAACAACGTTGGTTGACCATACGTTCCGCATGTGTCGGCGGTGTTTCACCGTCCGCACTTACGCGTGACGACATTATGAGGGAGAGGAGAGCGCTCCAGCGCCCATCCGCGGCCCGGCGGCCGCGCCGTCGAGGAATACCGCGGGCCTCACGGCGCTTAAGATCGAACAACCGTGGCGCTCGTGAGCGGACTCCTCCCGTCCTCTCCGGGCTCCCGCACTCGACCTGCTAAGGGGCATTGATGGACCAGCCGGATCCCTTCGGATTCCTCGGACTCACCTACGACGACGTCATGCTCCTCCCGGGGCACACCGACGTCATCCCGAGCGAGGCCGACACGGCCTCCCGCCTCACCAAGCGCATCAGCGTGGCGACCCCGCTGCTCTCCGCGGCGATGGACACCGTCACCGAGGCGCGCATGGCGATCGCGATGGCCCGCCAGGGCGGCTTCGGCGTCCTGCACCGCAACCTCTCCATCGCCGACCAGGCCGACCAGGTCGACCGGGTGAAGCGGAGCGAGTCGGGCATGGTCTCGAACCCCGTCACCACCACCCCGGACGCCACCGTCGCCCAGGTGGACGACCTCTGCGGCCAGTACCGGATCAGCGGCCTCCCCGTCGTCGACTCCACCGGCGTGCTCGTGGGCATCATCACCAACCGCGACATGCGCTTCGTCTCGCCGTTCGAGAAGGCGACCACGCTCGTCCGCGACGTGATGACCAGCACCGGTCTGATCACGGGCCGCGTCGGCATCCCCGACAGCGAGGTCATCGCCCTCTTCGCGCAGCACAAGATCGAGAAGCTGCCGCTCGTCGACGCGCAGGGCAAGCTCGCCGGCCTCATCACGGTCAAGGACTTCGACAAGTCGGAGCAGTACCCCAACGCCACGAAGGACGACGAGGGCCGCCTCCGGGTCGGCGCCGCGATCGGCTTCTTCGGCGACGCCTGGCAGCGCGCCACCGCCCTGCTCGACGCGGGCGTCGACGTGATCGTCGTCGACACGGCCAACGGCGACTCCGCCGGCGTGCTCGACATCATCCGCCGCCTGAAGTCCGACTCCGCGTTCGCCGGCGTCGACGTCATCGGCGGCAACGTCGCGACCCGCTCCGGGGCGCAGGCCCTCGTCGACGCGGGCGCCGACGCCATCAAGGTCGGCGTCGGCCCCGGCTCGATCTGCACCACCCGCGTCGTCGCCGGCGTCGGAGTCCCGCAGGTCACCGCGGTCTACGAGGCGTCCCTCGCCGCGCGCGAGTCCGGCGTGCCGGTGATCGCCGACGGCGGCCTCCAGTACTCCGGCGACATCGCCAAGGCGCTCGTCGCCGGCGCCGACACCGTGATGCTCGGCTCGCTCCTCGCGGGCTGCGAGGAGAGCCCCGGCGACCTCGTGTTCCAGAACGGCAAGCAGTTCAAGACCTACCGCGGCATGGGCTCCCTCGGCGCCCTGCAGACCCGCGGCGAGCGGACCTCCTACTCGAAGGACCGCTACTTCCAGTCCGACGTGCCCACCGACGACAAGCTGATCGCCGAGGGCATCGAGGGCCAGGTGCCCTACCGCGGCCCGCTCGCGAACGTGGCGTACCAGCTCGCCGGCGGGCTCCGCCAGTCGATGTTCTACGTCGGAGCGCGCACCATCCCCGAGCTGAAGGAGCGCGGGAAGTTCGTGCGCATCACGGCGGCCGGGCTGAAGGAGTCGCACCCGCACGATGTGCAGATGGTGGTGGAGGCGCCGAACTACCGGCGCTGAGGGGGTCTGGTGGGGCCGGCGGCGGATCGGGATCGCGGCCCCTCTGCCCGATGGGCCTGCGGCCCATACGCCCACCACGCCGGAGGGGCCGCGATCCCGATCCGCTGCCTCCCTCCGGGAGACGAGCGCCGGTCCTCGGCTGAGGGGCGGGGGACGCAGCGCGAGCGGCGCGAGGCGCCGCCGCGACTGCGGGGGGAGGCTTCCGCCTGTGCCGTCGCGGGGGAGTGGTCGTGCACCGCGCGCGAGCGCGACGGAGTGGGGACGGGCTTCCCGCGTTGCAGCGAATCGTGGTGGCGGCCGCGCAGGCTTCACCTGCTGGTGGAGTGCGCCCGCTCGCGTCGATCGCGGCCCGGTGAGGAGCCCGGTAGGAGCGGTAGCAGGCGATCCGCTCTCCAGCGGATCGTCGTAGCGCGGACGCGACCCGCTCTTCGGAACGCGACCGCCCGCTCGGGCCGACCGCGGGCGAGCGGAGCGAGGAGCGCGCCACGGCTGACACCGCTCAGCGGTAACCGGCGGTCCGCGTGCGAGCGGATCGGCGTAGCGCGGACGCGGGATGCTCTGCGGAACGCGACCGCCCGCTCGGGCCGACGGCGGGCGAGCGACGAGCGGCGAGCGGAGCGAGGAGCGAGCCACGGCTGACACCGCTCAGCGGTAGCCGGCGGTCCGCGTGCGAGCGGATCGGCGTAGCGCGGACGCGGGATGCTCTGCGGAACGCGACCGCCCGCTCGGGCCGGCGGCGGGCGAGCGGCGAGCGGAGCGAGGAGCGAGCCACAGTAAACTCTGCGTCATGGAGATCGAGATCGGGCGCGCCAAGCGCGCCCGCCGCGCGTACGCCTTCGACGACATCGCCGTCGTCCCGAGCCGCCGGACGCGCGACCCCGAGGTCGTGTCGGTGAAGTGGTCGATCGACGCGTACCAGTTCGCGACGCCGATCCTCGCCGCGCCGATGGACTCGGTGGTGTCGCCGGCGACGGCGATCCGGCTCGGGCATCTGGGGGCGCTGGGCGTCCTCGACCTCGAGGGTCTGTGGACGCGGTACGAGGACCCGGAGCCGCTGCTCGAGGAGATCCGCCGGCTTCCGGCCGAGACCGCGACGCAGCGGATGCAGGAGATCTACTCCGCTCCGATCCGCCCCGAGCTGGTGACCGCGCGCCTGGCCGAGATCCGCGCCGCGGGCGTGACCGTCGCCGGGGCCCTGTCGCCCCAGCGGACCGCGGAGCTGTACCAGACCGTCGTCGACGCCGGGGTCGACGTGTTCGTCATCCGCGGCACGACCGTCTCGGCCGAGCACGTCTCGCGCGACACCGAGCCGCTGAACCTCAAGAAGTTCATCTACGAGCTCGACGTGCCCGTCATCGTCGGCGGCGCCTCCACCTACACCGCGGCCCTGCACCTCATGCGCACGGGCGCCGCGGGCGTCCTCGTCGGGTTCGGCGGCGGTGCCGCCTCCACCACCCGCACGACGCTCGGCATCCAGGCTCCGATGGCGACCGCGGTCGCCGATGTCGCCGGCGCTCGCCGCGACTACCTCGACGAGTCGGGCGGACGCTACGTGCACGTCATCGCGGACGGCGGCCTCGGCACCTCCGGCGACATCGTGAAGGCCGTCGCGGTGGGCGCGGACGCCGTGATGCTCGGCTCGGCGCTGGCCCGCGCGACCGACGCTCCCGGCGGGGGCTGGCACTGGGGCGCGGAGGCGCACCACCCGCAGCTGCCGCGCGGCCGCCGAGTCGAGGTCGGCACCGTCGGCACCCTCGAGCAGGTCCTCTACGGCCCGGCCACCGGCGCCGACGGCACGGCGAACCTCATCGGCGCCCTGCGCCGCTCGATGGCGACGACCGGCTACTCCGACCTCAAGGAGTTCCAGCGGGTCGAGGTCGTCGTCGCGCCGTACCAGCCCAGCTGACGCTCACCGACCGAGGCGATCCGGACCGTCGAGGCCGCCGCGAACAGCGGGTTCCCTCGACGGCCCGGGGGTCCGTCGACGCGGCGGACGCCGGCGCGGGCCGGCCGGATGGGCTGGCGTCGGAGGCTTCGCGTCGGCCCCAGCGGACGACGCTGCGGACCCGCGCGGAGCCGATCCTCCCGGCGCTTCTCGGCGAGAAGCACGAGCTCGGGCGAGCGGTCCCGGAGGAACGCCGGGTCGGTTCGGATCGACGGCGGTCTGCGCCAGATCCGAGACGGCGAGTCCGCCTATCAGTGCGGGTGGGGGCGGACGCGCGCTCCGCGACGCCGTTCCGCATCCGGCTGCCCAGGTCCGTCGCCCCTCGACATGCACCGTCACCGCGAGCGGCTCGAGCAGGGGGTCCCGGACCGCCGCCGCCGACTCGCGGAGGACGAAGGGCGCGCTCCAGGTCGCGGCCACGGCGTCGATCCGCGCCCGCTGCCGCTCGTCCGCGGAGGCCCTTGCCCACTCGCCGGTCCGCGCGTACCGCGGCGCAGCCGCACGAACTCGTCCGACCGGCCTCACGCCCCGTCTGGATAGATCCCCACTGCACGCTTCCGCCCACCTTCCCCTCCCGCCCGCTCCCTCTGTGGAGACTCCCCTCCACTCCCTGCGGACAGCGGTGGAGCCCGGACCGTCGAGGCCGCCGGGAAACTGCGGGATCCCTCGACGGGTCGGGGTTCCCTCGGCAGGAGGGCTCCGCACGCGCCTAAGCTGGAAGTCCCGAGTGGGAGCGCCGCACGGCGCGGAGGGAGCACGCATGGTCGAGGTCCGCAGGGTCAAACTGCCCGGTGTCGGCGTTCTGCACACGTTCCTGACGGCCGACGGCGGCAAGGTCGGCGTCATCGCCCACCGCTCCGGCCACAGCGACCTGATCACGTTCGCCGAGGGCGACCAGGACGGCGCCAAGGTGTCGCTCCGCCTGAGCGACGACGAGGCGCACACCCTCGCCGAGCTCCTCGGCGGCACGCAGATCACGGAGTCGCTGACCGCGCTCGATCAGATCCCGGGCCTCTCGATCGACTGGTTCACCGTCGACTACGACGACCACATCGCCGGACAGCAGCTCGGCAAGCCCGCCGACCGAGGGATCGTCGGGCTGACCGTCGTCGCCGTGGTCCGGGGCGACGCCGCCAATCCGGCGCCGGCCCCCGACTTCCGCGTCTTCCCCGGCGACACCCTCGTGGTCGCCGGCAGCCCCGAGAAGGTCGCCAAGGCGTTCGCGTTCTTCCGCACCGGCAGCTTCGCCAAGACGGTCGACGCCCCGCCCGGAGCCTGAGGATGCACCACGGCGAAGACCTCATCGTCCTCGGCGTCCTGTTCGTCGTCGCCTACGTCCTCGGCCGGCTGGGGAGGACGATCGGGCTCCCGGCCATCCCGATCTACATGGTCGTCGGGCTCCTCGCGAGCCCGAACTTCCACCTCTTCCCACTCGACTTCGAGTCGAGCTACATCGAGCTGACCGCGGTCTTCGGGCTGATCCTGCTGCTGTTCAATCTCGGCCTCGAGTTCGACCAGGACGAGTTCTTCGGGAACGCCGGCCGTCTGATCCTCTCCGGCGGCTCCTACATCGCGGTCAACATGGCCGTCGGCCTCGGCTTCGGCTTCGCGCTGGGCTGGGGGAGCCGCGAGGCGCTGATCATCGCCGGCATCACGGCGACGAGCTCGAGCGCGATCGTCACCAAGCTGCTGATCGAGCTCAAGCGCCTGGCGAACCCCGAGACGCCGATGATCCTGGGCGTCACGGTCGTCGAGGACATCTTCATCGCGGTCTACCTGGCGATCGTGTCCGTGGTGCTCTCGGGCGAGACGGAGCCGTGGCCGGTGGTGCTCAAGCTCGTCATCGCGTTCGCGTTCCTCGTGGTGATGTTCGCGATCGCCCGCTGGGGCGGGAAGGTCGTCTCCCGCTTCTTCCGCACCCGCGACGACGAGCTGTTCACGATCCTGTTCTTCGGTCTCGCCATCCTGTTCGGCGGGATCGGCGAGGTCCTCGGAGTGACGGACGCGATCGGCGCGTTCCTGATCGGACTGGTCATCGGAGCGACGCGGTTCCGGTCGAGGGTCGAGCACATCGCGATCCCGCTGCGCGACGTGTTCGGCGCCTTCTTCTTCGTCAACTTCGGTCTCGGGCTGGATCCTGGCGCGTTCCCGAGCGTCGTGGTCCCGGTGCTGATCGCCGCGGTGATGACCATCGTCCTCAACCTCGGCGCGGGGCAGTTCGTCGCGTGGCTCAACAAGCTCGGACCGCGCGCGGGCCTGAACGCGGCGTTCATCCTGCACAACCGCGGCGAGTTCGCGCTCATCCTGGCGACGCTCTCGCTCTCGGCGGGGCTCGACGAGCGGATCCAGCCCTTCGCCGGCCTCTACGTGCTGATCATGGCGATCGTCGGGCCGATCCTCGCCTCGCGCTCCGAGAGCATCGGCGCGTTCCTCTCGCGGCGGCGGCACCGCCCGGCGCCCGCAGCGGCCACGGGCATGGACGAGGAGGACTTCGCGCTCGTGGAGGCGGCGATGGCCGCGCCCGCCGTCTCCGCGGAGGAGGTCCCCGCTCCTCCGAGGCGCCCCGCGGAGCCGGACGAGCTCGACGACGAGTTCCCCGATCCGATGCGCCAGGCGCTCATCGACCAGGCGATGCAGCAGTCCGACGGCGCCGACGACGCCCGGCCCCGCCGCCCGAGGGAGCCCGACTACTGATCCCACGGAGCTCCCACACTCACGGGTTAGGCTCGATCCGGCCCGCGGGACACCGCACGGATCGAGGGCGGACGAGGGACGAATGACGCAGAGCACGGTCGGGCAGGTGGCCCGGCGCCCGCGCTGGATCGCCGCGCTGGCGCTCGCACTCCTGATCGCCGGGCTGTTCGCCGCGCTCGGGCAGTGGCAGGTCGGCCGCGCGGTCGAGGCCGCCGCGCCCGACTCCGGAGTGTCGGAGACGACGCTCCCGCTCGCCGAGGTCGCGACCCCCTCCCGCTCGATCACGGCGACCGCCGACGGACAGCGCGTGGAGGGCTCGTCCGTCTTCGTGCCGGGCGGTGCCGAGATCCTCGGCGGCCGCCTGAACGGCGAGCAGCCGGGCTGGTGGGTCATCGCACGCACCCGCACCGCCGACGCCGACCTGGTGCTCGCCTACGGCTGGACGCAGGACGAGGCGCAGGCTCAGTCCGTCGCGGACGCGCTCAACAGCGGGAGCGAGCAGGCGCCCTCCTCCTTCACCGGCCGCCTCGTGGCCAACGAGGCCGCGGAGGCGCCGGCGGAGGGCCTGGACCCCGCCACCCTCACCGCGCTCTCCGTCCCCGCGCTGATCAACCGCTGGCCGGACCCGCCGCAGGACGTCTACCAGGGCTACGTCGTCGTCGACGAGCCGGTCGCCGGACTCGGGGCCATCGACTCCCCGGCGCGCGTGAGCGACGTCTCGCTGAACTGGCTCAACGTCTTCTACGCGATCGAGTGGGTCGTCTTCGCCGGCTTCGCCCTCTACCTCTGGTTCCGCCTCGTCAAGGACGCGTGGGAGCGCGAGGCCGAGGAGGCGCTCGACGCCGAGGAGCGCGCCCGCGCCGACCTGGGCGACCGGGCCGACGCCCCCGCCCCCGCACCGTAAACTGGTCGTCATGCCCCTCGAGCCCAAGCCCGCGCAGTTCCCTGCGATCCGGAGCGCGCTGCGCTTCTACCGGGTGACCTCGATCATCACCGGCGTGATGCTGCTCCTGCTCTGCGCGGAGATGCTCCTCAAGTACGTCTTCCACCTCGAGCTGTTCGCCTTCGGCCAGCAGGGCGTCCTGCACTTCGCCCCGATGTACGAGGTGCCCGGAGGCGAGTTCAGGTCGAGCGGCACCGGCGCGAACCTGTCCACCGGCATCCTGATCGCGCACGGCTGGTTCTACGTCGTCTACCTCTTCGCCGACTTCCGCCTGTGGAGCCTCATGCGCTGGCCGTTCACGCGCTTCGTGCTCATCGCGCTCGGCGGCGTGGTGCCCACCCTCTCCTTCTTCGTCGAGACCCGCATCGCCCGCGAGGTCGAGCAGTACCTCGAGCGCCGGACCGCCGGCACCGACCCGAAGACCCCGACCGACTCCGTGGAGGCCCCCCATTAGCGAGCAGCCCACCGCTCCCCAGCCGCACCTGGCCGCGCAGCCCGTCCTCGTCGTCGACTTCGGCGCGCAGTACGCGCAGCTGATCGCCCGCCGGGTCCGCGAGGCGAACGTCTACTCCGAGATCGTGCCCTCCAACGCCACGGCCGCCGAGATCGCCGCGAAGTCGCCCGTCGGCATCATCCTCTCGGGCGGCCCCTCCAGCGTGTACGAGGAGGGCGCCCCGCAGCTCGACCCCGCGATCTTCGACCTCGGGGTCCCGGTCCTGGGCATCTGCTACGGCTTCCAGGTGATGGCGAAGACGCTCGGCGGCGAGGTCGCCAACACGGGGCTGCGCGAGTACGGAGCGACGGACGCCGCCCTCTCGTCCGACGGTGGCGTGCTCCTCGGCGAGCAGCCCGCCGACCAGACGGTGTGGATGAGCCACGGCGACTCGGTCGCACAGGCGCCCGAGGGCTTCGAGGTCCTCGCCTCCACGAGCTCCACCCCGGTCGCCGCCTTCGGCAACGACGAGCGCCGCCTCTACGGCGTGCAGTGGCACCCCGAGGTCAAGCACTCCGCCTACGGCCAGGCCGTCATCGAGAACTTCCTCCACCGCGCCGCGGGCATCCCGGCCGACTGGAACTCCTCCAACGTGATCGACGACCAGGTCGCCGTGATCCGCGAGCAGGTCGGCACCGGACGCGTCATCTGCGGCCTGTCCGGCGGAGTCGACTCCGCCGTCGCCGCTGCGATCGTGCACCGCGCCATCGGCGACCAGCTCACCTGCGTCTTCGTCGACCACGGACTCCTCCGCAAGGACGAGCGCCGCCAGGTCGAGGAGGACTACGTCGCCGCGACCGGCGTCCGCCTGGTCACCGTCGACGCGCGCGAGCAGTTCCTCGACGCGCTCGCCGGCGTCAGCGACCCGGAGCAGAAGCGCAAGATCATCGGCCGCGAGTTCATCCGCACCTTCGAGGCCGCCGCCGAAGCGCTCGTGCTCGAAGCGCAGGGCGAGGGCGAGACGATCGACTTCCTCGTCCAGGGCACGCTCTACCCCGACGTCGTCGAATCCGGCGGCGGGACCGGCACCGCCAACATCAAGTCCCACCACAACGTCGGCGGACTCCCCGAGGACCTGCAGTTCGCCCTCGTCGAGCCGCTCCGCACCCTCTTCAAGGACGAGGTCCGCGCGATCGGCCGCGAGCTCGGCCTCCCCGAGGTCATCGTCGGCCGCCAGCCCTTCCCCGGACCCGGCCTCGGCATCCGCATCGTCGGCGAGGTCACCCAGGAGCGGCTCGACCTCCTCCAGGACGCCGACGCCATCGTCCGCGCCGAGCTCACCGCCGCCGGCCTCGACACCGAGATCTGGCAGTGCCCCGTCGTCCTCCTCGCCGACGTCCGCTCCGTCGGAGTCCAGGGCGACGGCCGCACTTACGGCCACCCCATCGTCCTGCGCCCCGTCTCCTCGGAAGACGCGATGACCGCCGACTGGACCCGCCTGCCCTACGACCTCCTCGCCAGAATCTCCAACCGCATCACCAACGAGGTGAGCGGCGTGAACCGGGTGGTGCTGGATGTGACGTCCAAGCCCCCCGGCACCATCGAGTGGGAGTGATTCCGCGGGTCTCCGCACGGTCATCTGCGGCGTTGTCGGCGGTTGCGATACCTCCGGTATCGCGCCCTTCTCCGCCTTGCAGCTGACCGCGCGGAGACCCGCGGAACGTCAGGAACGGCTCCCTTCGAAGGGGGCCGTTTCTTGTTGAGGGGAGCGGGTGGGGGAACGAGCCCCTGCGGGGCCGTTCCTGGGTGCAGGTAGTGGGGAACGAGCACCTGCGGGGCCGTTCCTGGTTGCAGGCAGTGGGGAACGAGCCCTTGCGGGGTCGTTCCCGGGTGCAGGTCGGGGAACGAGCTCAGGTGGCTGTTCAGGGAACGGGTGGCCGCGGTGAGGCCGGGGGATCGGTCAGGGGCGACCGGTTCCTCGCGAGGTGTACCGAGTGGCGGTCAGGGGTTCGAGGCCCTGCGGGGACGTTCCGGGGGTGCCGATCGAGAGGCGAGCTCCTGCCGGGTGGTCGGGGAACGCGGGTCGGCGCTGGTCCGGGGGCCGAGGTGCAGGCGGCAGGCGCGCGAGCGCGGGTCAGGCGGGGGTGTCGAGCACGCCGATGAAGCGGGTGCCGATGCCGTCGTACTCGTCGCGGCGGTGGCCCTCGGGGTGGTGCGGCCAGGAGGCGGGGGAGTGGTCCTCGCAGACGAGGAACGTGAACTCGGGCCACCACTTCTTCGGGCGGGCGGCCTCGGAGCGGCCGCAGACGGCGCAGTCGAGGGTCACCCACACGGGACGCCTGCCGGTGCGGTTCGCGCGCGACTGGACGAGCCAGGCGGGCGGATCCTGCTCGAGGGCGGCGAGCTCCTCCTCCGACAGACGGGTGGGGATGCCGTGCCGCGTCGCCATCTCGAGGGGGATGTCGAGGCGCTGAGCGGCCTCGCGACGCGTGATCATCCGGCCACCCTAACCCAGCGCCGCGCGCGGACCCCGAGGCCGCAGCGACGCGCGCGCGAGCAGCCACTCCAGCGGGCCCTGCCCCACGAGCCGCCTCCAGAGGAGAGCGGCGACGATCGAGCCGACCACGAAGACGCCGAGCAGCGTCCAGCTGCGCCACGCCTCGAAGTCGAACGGCTCGTACGGGACCAGGTACACCGCCAGCGCCACGAGCTGCAGCGAGTAGATCGTCAGCGGCATCGCACCGACGGCCGCGATCGGAGTCGCCGCCCGTGCCAGGAGCGGCAGCCGCTGCAGCAGAGCCGTCAGCGCGCCGAGGACCACGCAGGCGACCCCGCCCGCCCCGAGGAGCTCGGCGGTGGTGCTGGCGTGCGCCTCCACCGCCTCCGGACCCCCGAGCAGCAGCCCGCCGCCGTAGCCGAGCACGGCCGAGACGGCGCCGCCGACGACGACCCAGCGCTGGGTGGTCGCGGACCGGATGTCGCAGCGCGCGATCAGGAGGCCGAGCACCACGTACGCCAGCCACGACGGCACCGGGTAGTACTGGGTGAGCCAGATGAGGGGCTGCGCGGCCAGGAGCGCCTCGTCGGGCGACAGGGTCGAGAGCCAGGAGCCGCCGGCGCTCGTCAGCGCGTCGACCGCGAGGGGCCCGGCGATCGCCGCGACCGCGACCAGCAGGGCGAGGACCGCCCGCGGCAGGAAGAGCAGCAGCGCCGCGACGAGGAACATCACCCCGTAGTGCGGCAGGATCACCGCGATCGGCGTCCCGAGCAGGGTGAGGGCGACGCCGATGACGAGCAGGTACAGCCCGCGGAGCAGGATCGATCCAGTGTCCTGCCAGGGCCGCGAGGAGCGCTGTGCGCCGCCCGTCATCAGCCCGATCGACACTCCCGCCAGCACGGCGAAGAGGACGGAGCTGCGGCCGTTCCAGAGCATCTCGCTCTCGACGGGGGCGAGGTGGGCGGCGAACATGCCGAGGACGGCCAGGCCGCGTGCGACGTCGAGGCCGACGATCCGGGAGTCTGCGGCGCTCATCCCTCCATCGTGCCAGGCGCTCCCGGCAGTGCACCGGGAACGACGCTGGGGCCGGGAACGACGACGGGCGCCCGACCCGGAGGTCGAGCGCCCGTCGGACGTGGTGCGCCGTGCTACTCGCGGAAGATCGCGACGAGGCGCAGGATCTCCAGGTACATCCAGACGACGGTGACCAGGATGCCGTAGGCGCCGGTCCAGCCGTAGATGCGGGGGAGGCGGTTGCGCACGCCCTGCTGGATGAACTCGAAGTCCATCACGAGCGAGTACGTGGCGAGCGCGACGGCGATGAGGCCGATCACGATGCCGATGAAGCCGGTGCGGAGACCGAAGCCGCCGCCGACGCCGAAGAGGCCGAGGCCCAGGTTCACCAGCGAGAACACCGCGTAGCTGATCATGCCGATGAAGAAGATCTTGTTGAGCTTCGGCGAGGTGCGGATCTTGCCGTTCATGAACAGCGCCAGGGTGACGCCGATCACGATGACGGTCGCCATGAGGGCCTGGACGACCGCTCCGGCGTACGCGCTCTCGAAGAACTTCGAGATCGCGCCGACCGCGATGCCCTGGGTCGCGGCGTAGCCGAGGATCAGGGCGGGCGACGGCTGCTTCTTGAACGCGTTGACGATGCCCAGCACCAGCGCGACGAGCACGGCGGGGAGCATCAGGCCCGGGACGAACCAGCCGACGGCCGCACCCGCGAGGAGCACGACGAAGGCGAGGGCGGTCTTGGCGAGGGTGTCCTCGACGGTCATCCGGTCGGTCTCGACGGAGCCGGCGGCCGGACGGGAGTACATCTGGTCGAGCGTGCCGGGGGAGACGTCCGGGAGGTCCTGCACGCGGCCGGCGTAGCCGCGGTTGCTGAACTCCGGGCGTCCGAAGGCCGGATTGTTGCTTGCCATGGTTCCTCTTCTCTCAGGTGCGCTGGTCTCCGAGGGAACTCGCGGATCTGAGTCGCTGTGGGTGCGGGGTGCGCCGCGGATCCGAGAGGACTGCGACGATGGACACCACCTTATCTGAGAGCACCTCTCAGAGTCTGGCTGTTCTCTTCGAGCGGACCTCGACTCCGCTGCGAGCCGTGCAGTGCCGCCCGTAGGATCGCGGCATGCCCGCGCGTCAGTCACCGCTCGTCATCGGCCACCGCGGAGCGAGCGGCTACCGACCGGAGCACACCCGCTCCGCCTACGAGCTGGCGATCGCGCTGGGCGCCGATGCGCTCGAGCCCGATCTGGTGGCGACCCGCGACGGCGTGCTCGTCCTCCGCCACGAGAACGAGATCTCCGGCACGACGGACGTCGAGAAGCGCCCGGAGTTCGCTGCACGCCGCACCACCAAGCGGATCGACGGCCGCGAGATCACCGGCTGGTTCACCGAGGACTTCACCTGGGACGAGCTGTCGGAGCTGCGGGCCCGCGAGCGGCTGCCGGCGGTGCGCGGCTCCAGCGCCACGTTCGACGGGCAGTTCCCGCTGCTGCGCTTCAGCGAGCTGCTGGCGCTGCTGGACCGGGCGGCGGAGGACGATCCGCTCGCTCCGCCGGGGCTCGTCGCCGAGATCAAGCACGCGACGTACTTCGCCGGGATCGGGCTGCCGCTGGACGTGCTGCTGCGCGAGGAGCTCGCCGCCGCGGGCTGGGGTCCGCGCGACCCGCGGCTCACGATCGAGAGCTTCGAGAAGACCGTTCTGGAGCGGCTCGCGGTGAGCGGAGTCGGCACCCGCCGGATCTACCTGCTCGAGTCGCGGGGCGCCCCGCCCGACCTCGTGGCCGCCCACGGCGCCGCCGCGGCCCCCTACTCCGCCTTCACCACGCCGGCGGGACTGCGGAACCTCGCCGGAGTCGTCGACGGGATCAGCGTCGACAAGAGCATGCTCTTCTCGCGGGACGCGGCCGGCCGGGCGACGGGGACCGGTCCGCTCGTCGAGGACGCCCACGCGGCCGGGCTCGAGGTCTACTGCTGGACGCTGCGCGCCGAGAACCGATTCCTCGAGAAGGTGCACCGCCGCGGGAAGGACCCGGCGGAGTACGGCGGCTGGCAGGAGGAGTTCGCGATGATCCTCCGCTCGGGAGTGGACGGCGTCTTCGCCGACCAGCCCGATCTGGCGATCGAGGCGCGGGCGGCCGAGCAGGAGCGCCTGCTCCGCGGCTGACCGGTCCGCCGATCGGGTTCTCGTCCGGCGCGTGCCGAGCGGACGCGGAGGCTGCGCTGGCATCATCGGCTCACCACCGCCCGCCCGACCCTCGAGAGGAGGCCCCGTGTCCACCCGAGAGCGCATCACCCGCCGCTGGATCACCACCGCCGTCCTCGCCGTGATCGGCGTCGCCGTCGTCTACTGGCTCGCCGTGCTCACCCCTCAGGGCCAGGGCGTCGAGAACTCGGGGCTCCGGGGCGCCGACCTCGTCTTCGGCCGGGCCACCGGCGCCGCCGCGGGGGCGCTCGCGGACGTCACCCCGCTCTCCATGGTCGTCGGCGCCCTGCTCGTCGCGGCGATCGCACTGATCCGGAGGCGCCCGGCGCTGGCCGTCGCCTCCGTCGGCTCGATCGTCGTCACGGCCGGGCTCACCCAGCTGCTCAAGAACGTGGTCCTCGAGCGGCCCGAGCTGGTCGACACCGACTCCTGGTACACCGGCGGCAGCTTCCCGAGCGGGCACACCGCGGCGGCCGTCTCGGTGGTCTTCGCCCTGGCGATGGTCGTCCCCGGGCGCGCGCGGACCGTCGTGCTCGCGCTGGGCGGCGCGGTCGTGGTGCTGGTCGGCAACCTGACGATGGCCGCCTCCTGGCACCGGGCGAGCGACGTCCTCGGGGCCGACCTCGTCGCGCTCGCCTCCGCCTCCGCCGCCTGCGCGTGGCTGACCACCAGGGCCCAGGTGGGCCGAGCGCCGAAGAGGCCCGCGCGGCGCGGGGTGAACCGGCTGCTCCTGGTGTGCTCGGTGATCGTGGTGGTGCTGCTCGCGGCTCTCGCCGTCCAGGGCATCCAGTACTACCCCGACGACACGAAGGACCTCACCGCCTTCGCGCTCCTGCAGCTCCTGGCGGTGTCGACGTCGGCGCTCGCCGTGCTCGGCTTCTCCCTCGCGTGGCGCGGACTGGACGTCGGCGGGGCGCTCACCTCGCCCGCGCCGCGTCAGCGGACCGCCTGACCGCTCCCGGTGTCGGAGGGGCGATCTACACTCGGAGGGACATGAGCTTCCTCTTCGATCCGAGCGACTCCCGCGCCACCCCGGTCATCGTCGGTCCCCCCGGCGGCCCCGGGGACGCGCCCCGCACCGACCCGGCGCACGAGCAGCTCGTCGCGGGGCTGAACCCCCAGCAGCGCGAGGCGGTCGAGTACCGCGGAGACGCGCTGCTCATCGTCGCGGGTGCGGGCTCGGGCAAGACCAGCGTCCTCACCCGGCGCATCGCGAGCCTCCTGGGCAACGGCGAGGCCTGGCCGAGCCAGATCCTCGCGATCACGTTCACCAACAAGGCCGCGGCCGAGATGCGCGAGCGCGTCGAGAAGCTGGTGGGGCAGAGCGCCGAGGGGATGTGGATCTCGACGTTCCACTCCGCGTGCGTGCGGATCCTGCGCCGCGAGGCCGAGAACTTCGGCATGACCAAGTCGTTCACGATCTACGACTCGGGCGATCAGCGCGCCCTGCTCAAGCGCATCGTGAAGGACCTCGAGGCCGACTCGCTCGGAATCACCGTCGCGAGCGCCTCCGCGAAGATCTCCAAGCTCAAGAACGAGCTCGCCGACGTCGACTCCTACGCCCGCACCGCGAACCTCAGCGACCCGAACGAGGAGATGTTCCTCCAGGTCTTCCGGGCCTACTCGCGGGCGCTCGAGGGGGCGAACGCGTTCGACTTCGACGACCTGATCGCGCAGACCGTCTACCTCTTCCGCGCTTTCCCGCACGTCGCCGCGAAGTACCAGCGGCGCTTCCGCCACGTGCTGGTCGACGAGTACCAGGACACGAACCACGCCCAGTACTCGCTGATCCACGAGCTGACCCGGCCCGTGCCGCCGGCGACGATGGCGGCGGCGCAGTTCGACCGCCCCTACCGCGGACCGGTCACGGCCGACGGCTCCATCCCGGGGGCCTCGCTCACCGTCGTCGGCGACTCGGACCAGTCCATCTACGCGTTCCGCGGCGCCGACATCCGCAACATCGTCGAGTTCGAGCGCGACTTCCCGGGCTGCCGCGTGATCCTGCTCGAGCAGAACTACCGCTCGACGCAGAACATCCTCTCGGCGGCCAACGCCGTCATCTCGAACAACTTCGACCGTCGCGCGAAGAACCTCTGGTCCTCCAGCGGCGACGGGGAGAAGATCGTCGGCTACACCGGTTACTCGGGTCACGACGAGGCGCAGTTCGTGGTCGACGAGATCGCCCGCCTGCACGCGGCGGGCACGGGCTACGACGAGATCGCGGTCTTCTACCGCACCAACGCGCAGACCCGCGCGCTGGAGGAGATCTTCATCCGCTCCGCGCTGCCCTACCGGATCCTGGGCGGCACGAAGTTCTACGAGCGCGCCGAGATCAAGGACGCCCTGGCGTACCTGATCACGGTGGCGAATCCGGCCGACGTGCTGGCGCTGCGGCGCATCATGAACACTCCGAAGCGGGGCATCGGCCCCGCGACGGAGGCGCAGCTGCAGTCGTTCGCCGACACCAACGCGGTGACCCTGCGGGAGGCGATGCGCAACGCCGGCTCGCTCGGGATGGGCCCGAAGGTGACGAAGGCGATCGTCGACCTCGCGACCTTCCTCGACGAGTGCGCGCTGATGCTCGACCCCGCACGGGAGGGCGGCGAGGCGAAGGTGCACGAGGTGCTGACGGCGCTCCTCACCCGCAGCGGCTACCTCGACATGCTCCGCGCCAGCCGCGACCCGCAGGACGAGGCCCGCGCCGAGAACGTCGACGAGCTCATCGCCGTCACCAAGGAGTTCGCGCGCAACAACCCGGACGGCGGGCTCGTGGACTTCCTCACCGAGGTCTCGCTGGTCGCCGCGGCCGACGACCTCGACGACGACTCCGGCACCGTCTCGCTGATGACGCTGCACACGGCGAAGGGCCTCGAGTACGACGCCGTGTTCCTCACCGGCATCGAGGAGGACCTGCTCCCGCACCGCATCTCGGCGAACGAGCCCGGCGGCCCGGCGGAGGAGCGGCGGCTGTTCTACGTGGGGATCACCCGGGCCCGCAAGCGCCTCTACCTCTCGCTCGCGATGACCCGCGCGCAGTACGGCGAGACGTCGGTCGCGATGCCGAGCCGGTTCCTGCAGGAGATCCCCGGAGAGCTGATCCAGTGGCGCCAGTCGCCCGGCGCGGCGACCTCGCGCGGCGGCACGCAGCCCCGGGCCCTGAACGCTCAGCGGCCCGGCTTCGGCAAGTCGCGATCGAACACCGAGTTCCGGGAGGCGCTCGCGGCGGCGCCGAAGGCCAAGGGCGAGTTCCCGAACCGGATCACCGGCATGGTGCGCGACAACGGCGACCTCGAGCTGATCGCGGGCGACCGCATCCGGCACACCGACTTCGGTGAGGGGCGCGTGAACGCGGTGACGGGCGAGGGCTCGAAGCGCGTCGCGCACGTGCTCTTCGACCAGGTGGGCGCGAAGAAGCTGCTGATCAAGGTCGCGCCGATCGAGAAGATCTAGTCCGGTGGCGGCCGGATCGGCGGTCGCGCGGCTCGCGACGGAGGCGTTCTCCCCTGCGGTCCTCGCGGTGCTCGTGCCGGTCGTGGTCGGCGCGCGCGTCGCGGATCCGCCCCTGCTCGGCGTCGCGTGGGGAGCGCTCGCAGCACTCTTCGTCGGGGTGGTGCCCTACCTCGTCATCCGCCTGCTGATGCGCACCGGCCGGATCCACGGCGACCATCACGTGCCCGACCGGCGCGAGCGGGCGCTGCCGATCGCGCTGGCGCTGGTGTCGATCGCGGCCGGCCTGGTACTGCTCGCCGTGCTCGGCGCTCCTGCCGCGGTGACCACGTTCGGCGTGGTGACGGTGGCCGTGGTGCTCGCCGTCGGCGTGGTCAACCTGGTCTGGAAGCTGTCCGGGCACGCGGCGGTGGTCGCCACCTGCGCCGTCGTCGTGCTGATCGCCTACGGACCGCTCTCCCTGCTGATCAGCGTGCCCATCGTCCTCTGGGTGCTCTGGTCGAGGGTGCGCCTCGGTGCGCACACCGCCGCTCAGGTCCTCGCGGGCGCCGCGGTCGGCACCGTCCTCGCCGGGACCGTCTGGTCCCTGCTCGGCTGACGTCCGTCCCTTCCCGTGTGCCCTCTGGTCGCCTTCCGCGAGATGCCGCTCCGGTGCGCGGTACGCCGTGGCGGGCTCACCCGAGTGGCATCTCGCGGAAGGGGTCAGCCGGCGTAGCGCGCGACGAGCTCCCGCTTGAGGATCTTGCCGCTGGGCCCGAGCGGGAGGGCGTCGACGAACTCGACGCGGCGGGGGAACTTGAAGGCGGCGAGATGCTCGTTCGCGTAGGCGATCAGCTCCTCCGCGGTGGCGGTCGCCGACGGGGCGAGGATCACCGCGGCCATCACCTCCTGGCCGTGGCGCTCGTCCGGGATCCCGAAGACCGCCGCGTTCTGCACGGCCGGGTGCCCGATCAGCACCTCCTCGACCTCGCGCGGGTACACGTTGTAGCCGTTGCGGATGATCATGTCCTTCGTGCGGTCGAGGATGCGGATGTAGTCCTCCTCGTCCTTCGTGCCCAGGTCGCCGGTGCGGAACCAGCCGTCGATCACCGCCTCCGCGGTCGCCGCCGGGTTGCCGAGGTACCCCTTCATCAGGTTGTGCCCGCGCACCACGATCTCGCCGAGCTCGCCCCGGGGGAGCAGCTCGACGCGGTCGGTCACGTCGGGGCGGGCGACCTCGACCTCGACGCCCCAGATCGGCGTGCCGACCGTGCCCGGCCGCGGCGGGACTCCGACGTGGTTGAAGGTGGCGACCGGGGAGGTCTCGGTGAGCCCGTAGCCCTCGTAGATCTCGACGCCGAACACCTCGCGGAAGCGCTCGATCACGGCGACGGGCAGGGCGGCGCCTCCCGAGACCGCGTAGCGCAGCGGCGGCCGGTCCTCGCGCCGGGTCGCGGCGTCGAGCAGGGCGACGTACATCGTGGGCACGCCCTCGAAGACCGTGCAGCCGTGGGCGATCATCGCCTCGAGCGCGGCGTCGCCGTCGAACTTCGGCACCAGGACGACCGTCGCGGCGGTGCGGAAGGCCGTGTTCATCGCGCAGACCTGCCCGAAGGTGTGGAAGAGCGGCAGCGCCCCGAGCACCACGTCGCCGCGGTGCAGGTCGAACGTGTTCATCAGCAGCACGTCCGACTGCGAGACGATCGCGAAGTGCGTCCCCTCCGCCCCCTTCGGGCGGCCGGTGGTGCCGCTGGTGTAGAGGATCGTCGCCGTGTCGGAGGGGGAGCGGGGCACGTAGCCGTCGATCGGGGTCGCCTCCGCGGCGAGGTCCTCCAGGCGCGGTAGGGGCGAGGCGGTGCCGTCGGGCACCATCACGCTCAGCACGGGAACGTCGGCGAGGTCCGCTCCGGCGGCCCCCTCGGCGAGCAGCGGAGCGGCGCACACGAGCGCGACGGCTCCGGAGTCGCGCAGGACGTAGGCGATCTCGTCGTGCTTGAGCAGGGCGTGCACGGGGACCACCACGGCGCCGAGCGCGAGGACGGCGAAGTAGCCGCGGGGGAAGTCGGGGACGTTCGGGACCAGCAGGGCCACGCGGTCGCCCGGTCCGATCCCCTGGGCGCGCAGGGCTCCGGCGTAGGCACGGGTCTGCCGCCAGAGGGTCGCGTAGTCGACGGCCTGCTCGCCGACGCGGACGGCGATCGTGTCAGGGGTGCGCCGCGCCGCCTCCGCCAGGATGGCCGCGACGGAGAGGGTGCCGAAGCCGGCGGCGGGCGGGGGAGCGGCGGGGGCCTCGGCCGTGCGG